>DASTIQ010000315.1 GCA_035717485.1 Thermoanaerobaculia bacterium
CCCGGCGGGTCGCCGACTTCCTCCTCGCCGCGCACCTCGCGGGAGGCCGCGTCCTCCACGGATCGCGCGGCGGGAAGGGGAAGATCGCGGGGTTCCTCGAGGACTACGCCTTTCTCGCCGACGCGCTGCTCGACCTCGCCGACGCGACGGGGGAGAAGGCGTACGCCGAACGGGCCCGCGGGATCGCATCGGAGATGGTGCGCCGCTTCGCCGATCCCGGGGCGGGCGGCTTCTTCCAGACGGAGACCCCCGATTCCGGAAAGCGGGGCCTCCTCGATCTCGCGAAGGAATACCTCGACCAGGTGGTCCCGTCGCCCGACGCGGTCGCCGCGCGGGTGCTCCTGCGGCTCGACCGCGCTTCCGCGGCGCCGGATCTCCGGCGGGCGGCCGACGCCGCGCTCGCATCGGCCGCGCCGTACGCGCGCGCGTTTCCTTCCGCCGCGACCTCGTGGGCGATCCTCGCCTCGGCCACCGCGGCCATCCCGGAGACCCGCCCGGCGGCCGCGACCCGCGGACCGGTCCGCGTTCGCGTCGCGCGGCGGCCCGGCGAGGTGGAGGTGCGGTTCTTCCTCGACGGCGGCTGGCACGTCCAGAGCCGGAATCCATCCCGCCCCGACCTCGTCCCGACGCGCGTGACGCTCCGAACGCCGGGCGCGGCCGAGCCGGCGTACCCGGCGGCGCAAGACGTGATCGTCGCGGGCGAGCGGCTGTCCGTCTACTCGGGGCAGTTCTCGGTGACGGCGAAGGCGGCCGGCCGCGGCGCCGTGGGCGTCGACGTCGAATTCCAGTCGTGCGATGATTCGCGCTGCCTGGCGCCGGTCCGGCTGGAGCTCGAGGCGCCGTCTCTTCCGGAGGAGAACCGATGACGCGCCGTATCGCTCCCCTGCTGCTGCTCCTGGCGATCGGTCCCGCCCGCGCGCAGGAACTGTTTTCGGGCGTGGGAGCCGTCCACCACGCGATCGCGACCTCCTCGCCGGAAGCGCAGAAATACTTCGATCAGGGTCTCGCTTTCGCCTACGGATTCAACCACGACGAGGCGATTCGATCCTTCGAGAAGGCCGCCGCCCTCGACCCGAAGGCCGCGATGCCGCTCTGGGGAATCGCGCTGGCGCTCGGGCCGAACATCAATCTGGACGTCGATCCCGACCATGAAAAGAAGGCCTTCGACGCGGCGCGGAAGGCGCTCGCCCTCGCCGCCTCCGCGCCGGAGCCGGAGCGGGCCTACGTGCGGGCGGTCGCCCGCCGCTACACCGACGATCCGAAAGGAAATCTCAAGGCGCGTGCGGAGGACTACGCCGCCGCGATGAAGGACCTCGTCGAGCGATATCCCGACGACCTGGACGCCGCGACGCTGTACGCGGAAAGCCTCATGGATCTCCGTCCCTGGAAGCTCTGGAAGCCGGACGGCACGCCGGAGCCGGGGACGGAGGAGATCGTCTCCGTCCTCGAGTCCGTTCTGAAGCGCGATCCCTCGCACCTCGGCGCGAATCACTATTTCATCCATGCCGTCGAGGCGTCCGGCCATCCGGAACGGGCGATCGGGAGCGCGAAACGCCTCGAAACGCTCGCTCCGGCGTCGGGACACCTCGTCCACATGCCGGCCCACGTCTACATGCGGACCGGCGATTACCCGGGGGCGATCCGGGCCAATGAGCGCGCCGCCGAGGCGGACCGAGCGTACATTGCGCGCACCCACGCCGAAGGCGTCTACCCCGCCATGTACTACAACCACAATCTCCAGTTCCTGGCGGCGGCGGCGATGATGCAGGGCAAGCGCGCCGACGCGCAGAAGGCGGCCGACGAGCTCGCGAAAAACGCGGCGCCGATCGCCAGAGAGATGCCGATGGCCGAGTTCGTCGTGCCGATGCCGCTGTTCGTCGAGCTGCGGTTCGCCGACTGGAACGCGGTGCTCGCCGAGCCCGATCCCGGACTTCCCCTCGCGGGCGCGATCCGACATTTCGCGCGCGCCTGGGCCGCCGCGGAAAAGGGCGACCGCGCCGCGGCCGACGCCGAAGCCGCGGCCTTCGCGCAGGCCCGGAGGGCCGTCCCGCCGGAAGCGACCTGGGGGAACAACACGGGGGCGGACGCGCTCGCCGTCGCGGCCGCTTCTCTCGAGGCGCGCCGCGCCGAGATCGCCGGGCGGGGCGACGCGCTCGCGCTCTGGAAGAAGGCGGTCGACCTCCAGGACGGGCTCTCGTACGACGAGCCGCCTCCCTGGTACCGCCCTCTCCGCGAGAGCTGGGGGGCCGCCCTCCTGCGCGCCGGAAAAGCGGAGGAAGCGGAGGGGGTCTATCGCGACGACCTGCGCCGGAATCCGAAGAGCCCGTGGTCGCTCGCCGGTCTCGTCGCGAGCCTGGAGGCGCAGAAGCGCGCCGACGACGCACGCGGAGCCGACGCGGAGTGGCGCGAAGCGGCGGCGGGCGTCGACGCCGCGGTCTTCCGGCCGAAGCCGTGAACGGACGCTTCGCGAGCTTCGAGGATTTCTGGCCCTTCTACGTGTCGCAGCACGCGAAGCCCGCGACGCGGCGGCTGCACTTCGCGGGCACGGCCGGGGCTCTGGCGATCCTCGGGGCTTCGGCGGCGCTCCGCCGTCCGGCGCTCGCCGCGGCTGCTCCCGCGTTCGCCTATGGCCTCGCGTGGTTCTCGCACTTCGCGATCGAGAAGAACCGGCCGGCGACCTTCGTCCATCCGTGGTGGTCCCTGCGCGGCGATTTTCGGATGTTCGGCCTGATGCTCTCGTTCCGCATGACCGGCGAGGCGGAGAGGCTGCTCGCCGCGAGAAATTGATAAAGTGACGCCGTGAATCTTCCCCAGCGGATCCAGGAGCTCCTTGCCGAGCTCGCCGCGAGAACCGAGCGGCCGACGCCCGGCTCCGTGCTCCTGCCGATCGCGCGCGAAGTCGAGTCCTGCCTCGACCGCGTGCGCTACAGCGGCGAGCGATACATGCGCCATCCGGTGTATCTCGCGCCCGACTGGGAAATCATGATGATCGCCTGGGAATCCGGGCAGAAGACCCCGATCCACGATCACCGCGGCGTGATGGGCTCGATGCTCGTGATGTCGGGAGGTCTCGTCGAGGAGTGCTTCGAGACTCCCGACGACCGCCCGCAGCTGCTCGAGCGCGCCGATCGCGCCTCCGGGACGACCTGCCTGACGAGCCCGACGCTCCTCCACCGGCTCTTTCCCCGGCGCGGCCGCTCGCTCTCGCTCCACGTCTACCGGCCGCCCCTCCGCGAGATGGGGATCTGGGAAGCGGACGGGATGCGGGAAATTCGCGCGTCTGAGTACGACCTGCCGGCCGATACCCTCACCAAACAGATCAGCTGACGCGTCCTTCCGGCCGCGGGCGGAAAACGTCCATGCTTGCCGGCGCCGGCTAGCGACGGGCCGCCGGGACAGGACGCCGGCTCGGTTTGGGATGAGCCGGCTCCCGCAGGATCCGCGACCGGGAGGGAGCTTTCCTTCGCCGCAGGCCGAACTGCTCGATCGCGTGCTTCTCGATGTGGGCGATCGCCTCGTCGATCGAATCGGTGAGGAGGATGAGATGCAGGTCCTCCGGGGCGATCGTCGCCTCGGCGACCATCTTCTCGAGCATTTCCGTCATCGGCGCCCAGAACGACTTCTCCATCACGACGACCGGAAACGAGAGGATCTTCTTCGTCTGGATGAGCGTCAGGGACTCGAAGAGCTCGTCCAGCGTGCCGAGGCCGCCGGGCATGACGACGAAGGCGTACGAGTACTTCACCATCATCACCTTCCGCATGTAGAAATGGTGGAAGGTGATCCAGCGATCGAGGTACGGGTTCGGTTTCTGCTCCATCGGGAGCTCGATGTTGCATCCGATCGAGGGGCCGCCGACGTCCCGTGCGCCACGGTTGGCCGCCTCCATGATTCCGGGACCGCCTCCGGTCATGACGGTGAAACCGAGCTTCGCGATGCGACGTCCCATCTCGCGCGCGACGGCGTAGTAAGGATGGTCCTCCTTGAACCGCGCGGAGCCGAAGACGCAGACGCAGGGACCGACGAAATGCAGCGCGCGGAACCCGCGGATGAACTCGCCGAGGATCTGGAGAACCGAACGAAGCTCGGCGAGCCGCGGCCGCGGACCGGCCAGCAGGCCTTCGGGACGCGGCGTCTCGGGCTTGGCGAACCGGTCCGCTTTTCGATCCACGTTTTCGATCATAAAGGAACGCCCGACGTCCCGGCCCCGCCGCGCGTTGTGGTAGAAAAGTCGCGCGTGAATTCCGACACATCTCCCGCGATCCGCTGCCGCGGCCTGCGAAAGGCGTTCGGATCCGTCCAGGCGGTCAACGGACTGGACCTCGAGATCCCCCGCGGCGAATGCTTCGGCCTGCTCGGCCCCAACGGCGCCGGAAAGACGACGACGATCGAGATCCTCGAGGGCCTCACGGTGCGCGACGGCGGCGAAGTGGAGATCCTCGGAATGGCGTGGGAATCGGCCGCGCGGGCGATCCGCCGACGGATCGGCGTCTCGCTCCAGGAATCCCGCACGACCGAGAAGCTGACGGTGTTCGAAACGCTCCGGCTGTTCCGCTCGTTCTACGACGCCGGGATCGATCCCGAGGAGGCGATGCGGTTCCTGTCGCTGGAAGAGAAGAGGAACACGTGGGTCGTCAAGCTCTCCGGCGGCCAGCGCCAGCGGCTCGCGGTCGCGTGCGCGCTCGTGGGGGATCCCGAGGTCCTCTTCCTGGACGAGCCGACGACCGGGCTCGATCCGCAGAGCCGCCTCCAGCTCTGGGATCGGGTCGAGGCGCTGCGCGAACGGGGCAAGACGATCCTCCTGACGACTCACTACATGGACGAAGCGGAACGGCTCTGCGCGCGCGTCGCGATCATGGACCACGGAAAGATCATCGCGGAAGGCACGCCTCCCGAGCTGATCGGGCGCCTCCACGCGTCGAACATCCTCGAGTTCTCGAGCGAGCCGATGATCGCGGAGGAGGACGTCCACGGGATCGCGGGCGCCCGCGAAATCCGCGCGCGCGACTCTCGATGGCTCGTCTCCGTCGATTCGCTCGTCACCGCGATCCCGTCGCTCTTCCCGCTCCTCGAACGGCAGAACGCGCGGCTCGTGACGCTGTCGACGCACCGCGCGACGCTGGAAGACGTGTTCGTGGCCCTGACCGGGCGGGAGCTGCGCGATGAGTGAACCTCGGCCGACGATGCCCCCGGCCCGGGGGCCCGCGATCCCGACGTCGGCGTCTTCCGGGTCGAAGACCCCGGTCGCGCCGCCGCTCCTCGAGCTCACCCGCATCCGGATCCTCGCGTTCTTCCGGGAGCCGGGCGCCGTTTTCTGGGTGTTCGTCTTTCCGATCCTGATGGGGCTCGCGCTCGGCTTCGCGTTCCGCGAAAAGCCGCCGGAGAAGATCGCCGTCGGAGTGGAAACGGGCGCGCTCCCGCCGCCCATCCTCGCGGCCGTGTCCCGCGATGCCGACCTCGCCGTGCGGGAGTTCGCCGACGAGGCGGAGGCGCGCCGGGCGCTGACGTTCGGGAAAATCGCGCTCCTCGTCGAGCCGGGAACGCCTCTTCGGTATCGCTACGATCCCACGCGGCCGGAGTCGCGAACGGCGCGGCTCGCGCTCGATCACGCCGTGCAGAGAGGCGCGGGAGCCCCGGAACCGATGCCCACGCGGTCCGAGCTCGTCCGGGAGAAGGGCTCTCGCTACATTGACTTCCTCCTCCCGGGCATCCTCGGGCTGAACCTCATGGGAACGGGAATGTGGGGCATCGGCTTCTCGGTGCTCACGTCGCGGATCAAGAAGACGCTCAAGCTCCTCGCCGCGACGCCGATGAGCAAGCGCGACTACCTACTCTCGCACCTGCTCGGCCGGAGCGTCTTCCTCGCCTTCGAAGTGCCGTTCATCCTCCTGTTCGGCGTGCTCGTCTTCAAGGTCCCGATCCGCGGGTCGATCCTGTCGCTCGCGGCGCTTTGCGTGCTCGGCGCGTTCACGTTCGCCGGAATCGGGCTGCTCACGACGGCGCGGGCGCAGACGCTCGAGTCCGGCTCGGGGCTGATGAACCTCGTCATGATCCCGATGTGGCTCCTCTCCGGGTCGTTCTTCTCGGCGGACCGTTTTCCCAAGGCGATCCAGCCCTTCATCCAGGCGCTCCCGCTGACGGCGCTCAACAACGCGCTGCGCGCCGTGATGCTCGAAGGAAAGTCGCTCGCCACGAACGCGGGCGAGATGGCGATCCTCGCCGCGTGGGGGATCGTGACCTTCGTGGTGGCGCTTCGGATCTTCCGGTGGCAATAACCCGTCGCGTTCGCGACGCTCGCGGAGCTCGGATCGCGAACGCGGCTCGCCGAACGAGCGACTCAACCGCGGCGACGGGCACCCCCTCGCAGTGCTTCCGCTCCCGCGGCGCGAGTCGTCTCGGCGAGTGATCGCGCGAGACTTTGTCGCGCCGCGAGGGCTCGACGCAGCGGCCTAGTCGAGTCTAATGATTGACCGCGGTGGATTCGATCTGGAGCAACCCAACTAGGGGAGAGATTGACTCCGAGGTCGGCGACGCGTTTCGCTACTCGCTTGGCATGTTCATTCTACAGATCGCCGTCACAATCGGTTTCTGCGCGTACATCGCATACATCTTTGCCAAGTATTGGGAGCCCGGGTATCTGCCCTATGCAATTCTCGCAGCGGTGGTCTCGCTTTTAATCTGGGTGGCTATCTATCAGACCTACCACGACCCTCGTCTGTACGAGGTAAACGACGAGCAGGTGAAAGTCACTCGTTTCGACGGAACGCGCGACTCGTACTCGCTCTCCTCGATCGTCGTCGATCCAGCCGGGAACCTGAAGGAAGCGATCAAGGTTCGCGATGTGAACGGGAATCTTCTGTTCAGGGTATGGCGATTCACGGAACGACGCGAAGAACTCATCCGCCGGCTCCGTCGCGAGCCGCGGAGCTGAACAACGGAAAAGCCCCGCTTTCGCGGGGCTTCGACTTTCGCCTTTCCGACTCGACGAATCTCGACTCGTGACTCGCGACTGTCGCGCCTGCGGCGCGACCCGACTCGCGACTTCTAAGGCGCCAGCGTCACCTTTTCCGGGTCGAGCATGTCGCCCTTGAGATCGCCGCGGATCTGGACCCGCTGGCCCGCGAACTTCTCCATCTTGTGCTGGTCCTTCAGGTTGTAGGTCCGGTTCCCCTCGCGGTCGGCGAGGACGTACTTCGCGCCCCCTTCGACGCACGCCTTGACGCAGGCGGCGTCGGAGAACTTCGCGACACCCCCGTGCTTGTCCTGCATCGCCGAATGATCGAGACCGCACATGCTGTCGCTGACGTATCCAGTGACGACGACGTCGTCGCTCGCGCGCGAGATCCCGGCCCCCGCCGCCGCGATCACGAGGACGCCGATTCCCGCCCATGCTTTCTTCATCGCAGACTACCTCCAGGGGGAAGAGGAGCACTTTCCGTGCCACGGCGGCTCAAGTACAGCCGCACGAATGAGATAATCCCGCCATGACTCTCCTGCTGTCGGCCGCCGACGTGAGGCGCCTGCTCCCGATGGACGACGCGATCCACGCGATGGAAGGGGCCTTTCGCGCCCTTTCGGACGGCGAAGCGCGCCTGCCCCTGCGGACGATCGTGTGGACGCCGGACCGCGCGGGAGGGCTCGGCGTCATGCCGGGCTATCTGCCGGCGCGCCTGGGAGCGAAGGTGGTCAGCGTCTTCCCGGGAAATCACGGGACGGAGCTCGATTCGCATCAGGGCGTCGTCCTCCTCTTCGAGGCCGAGCGCGGCCGGCTCGTGGCCATCGCCGACGCCACCGCGATCACCGCGATCCGCACCGCCGCCGTCTCCGGCCTCGCGACGCGGCTTCTCGCGCGAAACGACGCCGGGGATCTCGCGATCTTCGGGTCGGGAACGCAGGCCCGCAGTCACCTCGAGGCGATGCTCGCCGTCCGCCGCATCCGGCGCGTCCGGATCTGGAGCCGGTCGGCGGAGAACGCGCGCGCCTTCGCGGCTCGGGAAGGAGCACGCCACCGGGTGACGATCGAAGTCGCTTCTTCGGCGGAAGAAGCGGCTCGCGGCGCCGACCTCCTCTGCACGGCGACGTCGTCGAAGGAGCCGGTCCTTCGGGGCGAATGGCTCTCCCCCGGCGCGCACGTCAACGCCGCGGGATCGAGCGTCGCGTCCGCACGGGAGCTCGATTCCGCCGCGGTGGCCCGGGCTTCTTTCTTCGTCGATCGCCGCGAGTCGACCCTCAACGAATCCGGGGACTTCCTCTTCGCCCGGGCGGAGGGCGCCGTGACGGAGCAGCACATCCGGGCGGAGCTCGGCGACGTGCTCACCGGAAAGGCCGCCGGCCGACGGTCGCCGGACGAGATCACGCTCTTCAAATCCCTCGGCCTCGCGATCGAGGACGGGGCGGCCGCGGAACACGTCCGGCGGCGCGCGATCGAAGCGGGAATCGGCGTCGAATTCGATTTCGGCGGAAGACGGGAACCGTGACGCCGCTCTCCCCCGTTTCGATCGAGGAAATCCTCGCGGCGCGCGATCGCATCGCCGGGGCGGCCCTGCGGACGCCGCTCGTCCGGTGGAACGGCGAGGCTCCGCCGGGCGTGGAAATCCATCTCAAGCTCGAGTGTCTTCAGCCGATCGGGTCCTTCAAGATCCGCGGAGCCGTCAACGCGATCGCCTCGGCCGATCCGGAACGGCTCGCGGGAGGCGTCTACACGGCGAGCGCGGGAAACATGGCGCAGGGAGTCGCGTGGGCCGCCCGGCGCCGGGGAATTCCGTGCACGGTGATCGTCCCGGAGCACGCTCCCTCCGCGAAGATCCGGGCGATCGAGCGCCTCGGGGCCTCGATCGAGAAGAGACCGTTCGACGCCTGGTGGAGGGTGCTCGCCGAGCACGGCTCGCCGGAGCGCCGGGACTTCTTCGTCCATCCGGTGAGCGACCCCGGCGTGATCGCGGGGAACGGGACGATCGGCCTCGAGATCGTCGAAGACCTCCCCGACGTCGATGCCGTCGTGGTTCCCTACGGCGGCGGCGGGCTCTCGTCCGGAATCGCCTGCGCCTTCCGCGCGCGGCGTCCCGCCGCGCGCGTGTTCGCCGCGGAGGTCGAGACGGCGGCGCCGCTGTTTCCTTCCTTCGCGGCCGGGACGCCCTCCGTTCCCTCTTACGCGCCGAGCTTCGTCGACGGCATCGGGGCCAAGGCGCTCCTCCCCGAGATGTGGCCGATGGTCCGCGAGCTCCTCGCGGGATCGATCGTCGTCTCCCTCGCGGAGACCGCTGCCGCGATCCGGACGCTCGTCGAGCGCCACCGCGTCGTCGCGGAGGGCGCCGGCGGCGCGGCCGTCGCCGCCGCGCTCACGGGAAAGACGGGTCCCGGCAGGATCGTCGCGGTCGTGTCGGGAGGAAACATCGATCCGGAGAAGCTGGCGATCATTCTGACCGGCGGAATCCCGTAGAAGCGTCTCTCCCCACGGCCGCGCTTCGAGGGCAACCACGAGGCGCGCCGAGACGGGCGGAAAGACGCGTTCGAGGCGGCCTCCGGCTGGCGAGGCGTACCGGGGCGTACGTTGAGCCCGCCGGCGGCCGCCACGGGCGCGTATAGCAGCCCGTATCGACGCGCCCGATCTTCAACGTGGCCAGAGCCATCCGAACGTCGCCCCCGCGATCACCGCATAGATGATCCCGTCGATCGTCTCCTTCACCGCGGAACTGAAGGCCCGGCGGTACCAGATCGTGGTCTGCCAGAGCGCGAGGACGTATCCGATGAAGGAGACCGCCGCCGTGAACCGGAAGGCGCGCCGGAACGTCGAATCGGGGGTGATCGCCCGGCTCGTGACGTAGGCGGCGAAGAGCTCGACGACGACGAGATACACGAACCAGAGGGCGAGGTTCCTTCCCATGGACATCACTCCGTTGGGATAGACGGTCGCGACCATCACCGGCCCGCGGTTCATCTTTTCCTTGAATTCCGCGGATTTCATCTCGGCGCCGCTCGAGCAGCGGGGAAGCATGTAGTCGCCGGGAGGAATGGCGAAGGGCCGGAGCGCGTCCATCACCTCCGCTTCGCGCGGGATCTTCGGGTAGTCGCTCTTGTGCCAGAACGGGCCCATGTGAAGGATCGAGCTCGCGAGAAACACGAACACGGCCGACAGCAGGATCGGGAGCCAGAGCGCCGACAAGGGTGTCATGACCTCTCCTTTCTCCGGGGGTTTCGGACGATTATCCCGGAGGGTCCGGAGAGGCGTCAAACGTCGGCGGGCCGGTCAGCGCCGTTTTCGCTCTTCCCATTCGTCCAGGGTCTTCGGCCAGTCGTGCATCAGCCGCGAGAGCGCCCGGTCGGCGAGGAGCCTGCCGCCCGTCTGGCAGGGAGCGCAGTAGTTCGCCTCGTTCTCGCCGTGGACGATCCGCTGCACGGGGGCGCCGCAATCGGGACATGGCTCGCCGAAGCGTCCGTGAACGGCCATCCCCTTCCGGAACGCGGTCACCTTCTCGGGAAAGCCGTCCCCGGTTTCGGCCCGGATCCGCTCGATCCAGCGCGCGAGCGTCGTTCGCGTCGCGTCGTAGAGCCGTGTCCTCTCTTGCGCGGTGAGGCGGCCGGTCAGCTTGACGGGGGAGAGTTTCGCGGCGTGGAGGATCTCGTCCGAATACGCGTTCCCGATCCCGGAAAAGAGCCGCGGGTCGGTCAGAGCGCGCTTCAGCGTGTGGTTTTCCGACCTCAGGACGGCGTCGAATTCCGCCGCCGTCGCCTCGAGGGGCTCGATGCCGCCGCGGGCGAACGACGCGAGCGCATCCTCTCCCCGGACGAGGTGGATCGAAGCGCGCTTCTTCGGGCTCGCTTCGGTGAGGAACAGGGAGCCGCGATCGAAATCGAAGGAGGCGAGGTTCACCTTCCCCGCGATCCTCGCGCCCTTCGGCTTCCAGTGGAAGCGGCCGGCGATCATGAGATGGACGACGAGGAAGAGCTCGCCGTCGAGAGCGAACACCACCCGCTTCCCGATCCGGCGGACTCCGCGGACGGCCTTTCCCTCGGCCTCCGAGATCGGCGGGTCGTACGAGCGGAGCACGAACGGGCTCGCGATCCGCACCCGCTCGAGGGTGCGGCCGCCGATCGCCCGCTCGAGGCACTCGACGTACACCGCGACGTCGGGAAGCTCCGGCACGGCCGGTATCGTACACATCGGACGCGGCGTCCGGCGAGGTGCGACAATCGCGGCATGCGCGCGATGGTCCTCTCGCGGAGCGGCACGAACGCCCTCCTCGACCCCGCCGAGAGGCCGAGCCCCGAGCCCGGCCGCGGGGAGATCGCGATCGCCGTCGAAGCGTGCGGGGTCTGCCGGACGGATCTCCACATCCTCGACGGAGAGGTGCCGGCGGCGCTGCCCGTGGTGCCGGGACATCAGGTCGCCGGGCGGGTGGCGAAGGTGGGCGGAGGCGTTGCCGGTTTCCGCGAGGGAGACGCGGTCGGCGTCGGCTGGCTCTGGCGAACCTGCGGGGTCTGCCGCTTCTGCACGACGGCCCGCGAAAACCTCTGTCTTTCCCCGCTCCACACGGGCCGGGACCGGGACGGGGGTTGGGCCGAAACGATGGTCGCCAGCGCGGCATTCGCCTTTCCGCTTCCCGCCGGGCTGCGCCCGGAAGCCGCCGCGCCGCTCCTTTGCGCGGGGATCATCGGATACCGTTCGCTGGCGCTCTCCGGGATCCGCCCCGGGGGCCGGCTCGGCCTCGTCGGATTCGGGGCCTCGGCGCACCTGGCGATCCAGGTGGCGCTCCACCGGAAATGCGAGGTCTACGTCTTCACGCGCGAGGAGCGGCACCGGCGCCTCGCGCGCGAGATGGGCGCGGTCTGGGCGGGAGAAGTCTCGGACGAGCCGGGCGTCCCGCTCGACGCCGCCGTGACGTTCGCGCCCTCGGGGGACCTGATTCCGGCGATGCTCCCCCGCCTCGACCGCGGCGCCACCCTCGCGGTGAACGCGATCCACATGAGTCCGATCCCCGCGTTCCCGTTCGACGAGATCTACTGGGAACGCGGCGTCCGAAGCGTCGCCAGCTACACGCGGCGCGATGCGGAAGAGTTCCTCGCGCTCGCGGCGGAGATCCCGATCCGCGCCCGCGTCGAGACGTTCCCCCTCGAGCAGGCCGGTGCGGCGCTCGTCGGGATCCGCCGCGGCGAAATCGAGGGGGCGGCCGTCCTCCGCGTGCGGTGAGATCCGCGGCCGGTTCGCCGCGGAACGCGGCGGTCGGCCATCCCGGGTTCCGCGCCGGAGTTCCCTCTGCCGCATCCGGGCGGCGGGCGATCACGCCCGCGAATGCTTCGGACTAGAATCCTCCGCGCGTGACGCTCCCGCACATCCTCGTGCTCGTCGCCTCGTCGCTCGGCGCCGGGGTGATGAACGCGATGGCGGGCGGAGGCACGATCCTCACGTATCCGACCCTCCTCTTCCTCGGCGAATCGGCGATCGTCGCCAACGCGACGTCGACGATCGCGCTCTGGCCGGGGGCGGCCGCCAGCATGTGGGGCTACCGCCGCGACGTCGCGACGCATCGCGAGTGGCTGAAGACGCTCCTCGTCCCGAGCCTGCTCGGAGGCGCCGTCGGGTCGATCCTCCTCCTCCGGACGCCCGAAAAGGCGTTCGAGCGCCTCGCGCCGTTCCTGATCCTCTTCGCGACGGTGCTCTTCCTCGCGCAGGGCGCGGTGTCGAGGTCGTCCGCCGCGCGATCGGCCCAGCCGCGCTCGGCGGCCCGGCTCGCGGCGGCGCTCCTCTTCCAGTTCGCCGTGGCGGTCTACGGGGGTTACTTCGGAGCGGGGATCGGGATCCTGATGCTCGCGACCCTCGGCTTCCTCGGCCTCTCCGACATCCACGCGATGAACGGCCTGAAGAACTTCTTCGGAATGTGCATCAACGCCGTCGCCGCCGCTTACTTCATCCTCCGCGGGGCCGTCGAATGGCGGGCGGCGCTCGTCATGATCGGCGGCGCGATCGCCGGGGGTTACGGCGGCGCCCGCTTCGCCCGGCGCATCGGAAAAGCGAAGTCGCGCGCGGCGGTCGCGGTGATCGGCTTCGGCATCGCGATCCTCCTCTTCGTGCGCGGTATCCGGTGACGGCATCCTTCCTTCCGAAGACGTTCATCGTCCTGCGCGGCTACGACGCCGGCAGTTCCTGGCGGATCTCCAGGCCGGCGTCGTCGTCGGAATCGTCGCGATCCCGCTCGCGCTCGCTTTCGCGATCGCCTCCGGCGTGACTCCCGAGAGGGGCCTCGTCACCGCCGTCGTCGCCGGTTTCCTGATCTCCTTCCTCGGGGGGAGCCGCGTCCAGATCGGTGGCCCGACGGGAGCGTTCGTCGTGATCGTCTTCGGGATCGTCGAGAAGTACGGCACCGACGGGCTCGCGGTCTGCACCCTGATCGCGGGAGTCCTGCTCGTGGCGATGGGCCTCGCGCGCTTCGGCGGGGCGATCAAGTTCATCCCGTACCCCGTCGTCACCGGTTTCACGAGCGGGATCGCCGTGATCATCTTCTCCTCCGAAGTTCGGGACCTGCTCGGGCTTCGCATGGCGTCGGTTCCCGCCCCGTTCTTCGAAAAGTGGGAGGCGATCGGCGCGGCGCTGCCGACCGCTTCCGGGCCCGCGATCGCGGTCTCCGCGGCGTCTCTGGCGATCCTCGTGTTCTGGCCGAAGGTCTCGGAGGAAGATCCCCGGCCCGATCGTCGCGATCGTGGCCGTGACCGCGGCGGTGGCCCTCCTGCACGTTCCGGTCGAAACGATCGGCTCCCGGTTCGGCGCGTTCCACCCCGGAATTCCCGCGCCCCGTCTCCCCCGGGTCTCGATCGGCCGCGTCCGCGAGCTCTTCTCCCCCGCGGTGACCGTGGCGCTCCTCGCCGCGATCGAGTCGCTCCTCTCGGCCGTCGTCGCCGACGGCATGATCGGCAGCCGGCACAAGTCGAACGTGGAGCTCGTCGCGCAGGGAGTCGCCAACGTCGGTTCGGCTCTCTTCGGGGGGATTCCCGCGACCGGCGCGATCGCGCGCACGGCGACGAACGTGAAGAACGGCGGACGAACGCCGGTCGCCGGAATGATCCACGCGGCGACCCTCTTCCTGGTGCTGCTCCTGTTCGGGCGGTGGGCGAGCCGGATTCCGCTCGCCACCCTCGGGGCGATCCTCGCGGTCGTCGCGTACCACATGAGCGAATGGCGCTCCTTCGCGACGCTCCTGAAGGCGCCGCGGAGCGACGTCCTCGTGCTGCTCGCCACCTTTCTCCTGACGGTCGTCGTCGATCTCTCCGTCGCCGTGCAGGTCGGGGTCGTTCTCTCGGCGTTCCTCTTCATGCGCCGGATGGCCGAGGTCACGAACGTGGCGGCGATCACGAGGGAGTTCCAGGAGTCTCCCGACGGAACGATGCTCGCCGACCCGGGCGGCGTCGCGCGGAGGCGCATTCCGCCCGGCGTGGAGGTCTACGAGATCAACGGTCCTTTCTTCTTCGGAGCCGCCGACAAGATCCTCGACGTCCTCGGCGTCGTCGCGCGGAAGCCGTCCGCCTTCATCTTCCGGCTCCGCAACGTGCCGGCGATCGACGCGACCGGAATCCGTGTCCTGGACGATCTGGACGAGGCCTTCCGGCGGCGCGGGATCCGCTTCGTCCTGGCGGGCCTCCACGCGCAGCCGTTCCTCGCGCTGGACCGCGCCGGGGGTCTCGACCGCTACGGACGCGAAAACCTCGCGGCCGACCTGGACGAGGCGCTCGCCCTGGCCGAGCGGGCCGCTCCGAAAACCGGGGCCGTTTGATCCGATTGGATCTGGAACCCGGGGCCTCGCGCCGCTAGCCTCGAACCCGGAGGCAGCCGGCCGCCCAACGCCCGCCGCGCCTCCCTGGAGGCGATCATGAACGAAAAGGACCGATTTCGAATTCTCCTTCCGATGGCCCCGGAGGAGTCCTGCAGCGAAGTGCTTCCGCTGCTTTCCGCGATCTTTCCGCCGGCCGCGACGCACGTGCGCCGGCTCTACGTCTCGCGCCCCCTCCATTCCGACGCCTTCCTTCCCGAGATGTACGCCGATTTCGAGGAAATCACGCGGATCGACCGCGAGGCGCGCCTCGCCGCCAACGAGCTCGCGCGCCGGAACACCGAACCGCTCGAGCGTGCGGGGTTCGCCGTCGAGACCGACGTCGCGGAAGGGTTTCCGATCGCGGAGGTCACCCGCGAGATGTTCGCCTGGAGCGCGGACCTGACGGTGATCCGCGCGACGCGGCCGGAGATGCGGGAAACCCGGCTCGGGCAGCTCACGTCCGCGCTCCTCCGGCAGTCGACGACGCCTCTCCTGATCCATCGAAGCATCCCCGAGGAGTGGCGGCTCCGCCGCGTGCTCATCGCGACCGATTTCTCCGAAGCGTCGCGGGCGAGCGCGGACTGGGGCATGGCGATCGCGGCGGCCGCCGGTGCGGAGGCGCATCTCCTCTACGTGCTCGCCCGCCACGGCACCCGGCGTCTCGATTCCGGAGCGCTCCTGCGCGCCGGCACCGACGAGATCGCCCGCTGGCGTGCCCATCTCACCCCCGGGTTCGGGATTCCCGTCAGCGACGCCCATGTCGTTTCCGCGGAATTCCCGGCCGAGGGAATCCTGAACTTCGCCCGCGAGTCGGGTTTCGACCTCGTCGCTCTCGCCGGCACCGGCCGGTCGGCGATGTCGGGTCTTCTGCTCGGTTCGAACGCGCGGACTGTCGTTCGCGACGCGGACCGCCCCGTGCTGCTCGTCCCGACCCACAGCCGGATCGAGCCGGGGGCCGCGATGGCGAAGCTCCGGGCCGCCGCGGTTCCTTCGGTCGCCTGAAGTCCGTCGGCCGCGGCAGGGCGGAGTCCCCCGCCGCGGCCCCGGCGAGCCCCCCCGGAAGCCCTTGCCGGCGCGGGGTCCGGACACGGTGATGGACGCCCCCGGCCCGTTGGCCTGCTCGTGTCGCCGGGATGCCCACCGTGCGGGTTCTGTTAGGATTACGTCATGCCGTCACCCGTCCGCGAAGCGATCGATCTGCTTTCCAAGAGCGGCGAGGCCGCCTTCGCGATCGACGCGTCCGACCGGCTCGTCTACTGGAACAAGGGATGCGAGGAGATCCTCGGCTTCGAGGCCCAGAAGGTCCTGGGAAAGCTCTGCTTCGAGGTCATGGGGGGACGGGACGAGCACGGAAATGTGTATTGTTTCAAGAACTGCCCCGTCGCCCATCAGGCGCGGCACAACGAGGACGATCCGGTCCAGCCCTTCGTGCTTTCCGTCAAGGACAAGAAGGGCGAGCAGCGGAAGCTGACCGTTTCGATGTTCGCGGTCCCGGCCGTTCGCCCCTCCCTGTCGGCCGTCGTGCACGTCATCCGGGAAACCGGCGCTCCGGCGTCTCCTCTCGAGAAGACGCTCGCGAAGCAGGCCGCCGCGGCGCCCCCGACGCGCTGGCCCCTTCTCACGACCGAGGGACAGCCGGTCGAGCTCACGACGCGCGAAAAGGAGATCCTCCGCTGCCTGGCCGAGGGCTTCTCGACGTCGGCGATCGCGGAGAAGCTCTTCATCGCCCCGGTGACGGTGCGGAACCACGTCCAGAGCATCCTGCAGAAGCTCGACGTGCACACGAAGCTGGCCGCGGTCGTGTTCGCCTACCGCCATCAGTTGATTTAGCGGCGCGGCGATACGCCGCGTGATACGGGCCCGTGCGGCCCGGCGCCGAGTCGTCCGAGCCCGTCTTCCACGACGTCTCGCCGCGCCTCGAACTCGACCCAATCGGCAGGGGGAGCCGGGGTCCGCCGGTCTCCCCGACGGCTTCAGCGAGCGCGGCGGAGTGCTTTCCTGGGAGCTCTACCGGTCCGTCGCCGCTTCGCCTTCGCGCCGAGCTCGCGGGAGACGAGATCGAGCAGGTCCGAGACGGTCAGGATGCCGACGAGCTTCCCGTCCGAGACGACCGGGAGCGCGCCGATCTTCCTCCGCCTCATCAGGTAGGCGGCGTCCTCGACCGGCGTCGCCGGCGCGACGACCGCGACGCCGCGGCTCATCACCTGGTCGATCGTCCGATCGATGCGGAGGTTGCCGACGAGGAGCCCCGCGATGTCGCGGTCCGAGACGATCCCGACCACCCGCTCCCCCCGCACCACGACGAGGTGGCGCAGCCGCCGCGCGCGCATCCGTTTCAGGGCCTGCTCCGCGGATCCGTCCTCCCCGATCGTCTCGACCTTCCGGTGCATCAGCTGTTCGACTCGCACGGGCTCCCTCCCCCCTCCACTCTACCCTCCGCGGCCGCTCTTCGAGCGCCGAAATGATGCATTTGGAGCAAGACCGGCTCCCGGCCGGGGGACATGATCGGATCGGCAAGGAGGGCGTGCATGCGGGTTCGCGATCTGATGACCACCCACGTCTGGTCCTGTTCCGAGAACGCGACCGTCGCTTCGGCCGCCAATACGATGCTCGACCACAACTGCGGCTTCGTTCCCGTCGTGGGCAAGGACGGCGACGTCCTCGGCGTCGTGACCGACCGGGATCTATGCATGGCCCTCGTGCGGAACGACCGGCGCGCCGCCGAGATCCCCCTCGCCGAGGTCTGCTCGGGCCGGGTCGTCTCCTGCCGGCCCGACCAGGAGATCCACGACGTCCTCCAGATCATGGAGGGCGCGCGGGTCCACCGGCTGCCCGTCGTGGAGGACGGCCGGCTCAAAGGGATCATTTCGATGACGGACGTGCTCCGGCACGCCTCTCCCGTCCGGAGCGCCGACGGGGACTGTCTCACCTGCGCCGAGGCGGTGGGCGCGCTGAAGATGATCACCGCCGTCCGCCGGCCCCGGAAGAGCTGGGTCGCCGCGGCGGAATGACCGCAGATTGAAGTGTTTGCATCATGCGTCCGCGTGTGACTTTCGCGAGACTGAAAGCGGCAAAAGGAGCAACGGGCTCATACCGCCGATTCGAGGAGGGCCAATGCAAGACCTCAACCGAACCATCCGCACCCGAGGGCCGGGCGGGGAAACGGCTTCGCCCGCTCCGATTCTTCCGCCGAGAACCGAATCCATGAAGACGACTTCCCCGGGAGAATGGCTGAGCCGCACCGAAGTGGCGCGGCTGTTCCAGGTTTCCGCTTCGACCGTCACGCGCTGGGCCCGGGAAGGAAAAGTCCCCGCCAAGCGCACGCCGGGAGGGCACTATCGATATCCGGCGGCCGAGGTTCGCCGACTCGCCGGGACGTCGGGGCCCGGCGATCTCGTCCGACTCGACTGATTCTTCCGGGTCATTTCGGCGCCGAGCGCGCCACAGGAGGAGAACATGAAATCGGTTACCCGTACCGGGCTCGTCATCGGCGGGCTCTACCTGGCGTCGATCGCTTCCCAGGGAATCGCGTTCGGCAAGGCGTCGTGGGTGAAGGGCGCCAAGGACCTCGGTATGCCCGCCCAGAACTGTCTCTACTGCCACACCGAGAAGATGCCCAAGAAGGACACCTTCAAGGTGGACGAGCTCAACGATCGCGGCAAGTGGCTCATGAGCGAAAAGGACAAGAAGAAGGCTGCCGAGATCGACCTGGCGTGGCTCAAGGAATACCCGGGAGGCCCGGAACAGAAGTAGTCGTCAGCTGACCACCGGGGCCGGACGGAGTCCGGCCCCGTTTTCCGTCCATCGGACGGACAAAAAGGCGCGCGGTGAGACCATGAAGAGCTTCAGGATCGTTCTGATCGCGGTGTGCGCGGCGGCGGGCGTCGCGCTCGGGGCCGAAACGAAAGCCAAGGCGAAACCGCCCGCCGATGCCGATTGTCTCGGCTGCCACTCCGACGCGACGTTGAAATCCGCGAAGGGCCGCTCCCTCTTCGTCGCCGCCGCGAAGCTCGCCCGGTCCGTTCACGGAGCCGCGGGTCTTTCCTGCGTGGACTGCCACGCCGGATTCGACCCCGGAGAGATTCCCCACAAGGCGAAGATCACCCCGGTCGCGTGCGTCGGATGCCACGACGACGTCGCCGCCAAGCACCCGTTCCACCGCGATCTCGCGGAAGCGAAGAAGGGCGGCGCCGCGCCCGCGGTCGACTGCCAGTCGTGCCACGGCGGACACGGCGTCGTTCCCGTCTCGTCGCGCGCGTTCCTGCTCAAGAGCGACCCGGCCGCGGGCTGCGGATCGTGCCACGACGACGTCGTCGCCGAATTCCGCTTCTCGGCGCACGGGCGCGCGCTCGCGCGCTCCGTCAAGGGAGCGCCGGACTGCCTCACGTGCCATCGCCAGGACATGATCGGCTCGATCGGCGTGCCGTATGCGACCCGCAAGATCGCGCAGGAGAAGATGTGCCTCTCCTGTCATCTCAAGAACCCCGCGATCCGCGCGATGATGCCGAGCGCCGGGTTCATCGAATCCTTCGAGACGAGCGTCCACGGACGCGCGCTCGCGCGCGGAAACGGTGCGGCGCCGACCTGCATCGACTGTCACGGAACCCACGGCATGAGCAACCCCCTCTCGCCGGGCTCGAACGTCGGGAAGCTCGAGATTCCGCACCTCTGCGCGAAGTGCCACAAGACGGAAGCCGCCCAGTACGCCACGAGCGTTCACGGAACCGCGCTCGCTCGCGGGATGAAGGACGCCCCCGTCTGCACCGACTGCCACGGCGAGCACGCCGTGCTCCCGCGCCGTGATCCGAACTCCCCGATCGCCGCGGCGAACGTCTCGGCGCGCGTCTGCACGCCCTGCCACGGCTCGCTGCGGCTCGCGCAGAAATTCAACCTGCCCACCGACCGCTCCCGGAGCTACGCGGACAGCTTCCACGGCATGGATTCCCGCGGGGGGGTCGCCTCGGTCGCCAACTGCGCGAGCTGCCACGGCGCGCACGACATCCTTCCGTCTTCCGATCCGCGCTCGCGCGTCGCCAAGGCGAACCTCGCCTCGACCTGCGGCCAGAACGGGTGTCACCCGAAGGCGAACGACCGGTTCGCGCTCGGCCGCGTCCACGTCACCGGCACGAGGGACAAGGACCCGCTCCTCTTCGTGATCGCGACGATCTACATCGTGCTCATCGCCGGCGTCATCGGCGGGATGCTCGCGCACAACGCGCTCGACTTCCTCCGGAAGCTCCGGCACCGATTCCGGATCCGGATGGGCAAGGACGTCGAAGCTCCCGCGGGGAACGGCGTCTACCTGCGAATGACGCTCTTCGAGCGGCTCCAGCACGGGGGCGTCGCCCTCCCGTTCATCCTGCTCGTCATCACCGGCTTCATGCTCCACTACCCCGACGCCGCCTGGGTGCGGCTCATCCGGCGGATGAACCCGAGGGCGTTCGAGCTCCGGAGCGTCCTCCACCGCGCGGCGGGCGTCGTGATGACGGTGACGAGCCTCGTCCACGTCGCCTACATCGTCCTCTCCGCGCGCGGCCGCCAGCTCGTCGCGGATCTCTGGCTGCGCCCGAAGGACCTCACGGACGCCTGGAAGACCCTCAAGTACAACCTCGGTCTCTCGAAAGAGAAGCCGATGTACGGAAGGTTCTCGTACGCCGAAAAGGCGGAGTACTGGGCGCTGGTCTGGGGCACGATCGTCATGACGGTCACCGGCGTCGTCATGTGGTTCGACAACACCTTCATCGGACTCCTGACGAAGCTCGGCTACGACGTCTCCCGCACGATCCACTTCTACGAGGCGTGGCTCGCGTTCCTCGCGATCGTCGTGTGGCACCTGTATTTCGTGATCTTCAACCCGGACGAGTACCCGATGAATCTCGCCTGGCTCACCGGAATGCTCTCCGAGAAGGAAATGGAAGAGGAACACCCGCTCGAGCTCGAGCGGCTTCGCCGTTCCGGACCCGAGCCCGGCGCCCCCGCACCGGCGCCCCCGGCATGATCCGTCCGGCGAGAACGCTCGCGCTCCTGTTCGCGGTCCTGGCGCTCGCCCCCGCGGCCGGGGCCGCGAACCCGGCCCCCTCGAAGGACGACTGCCTCGCGTGCCACGAACCGGGCGTCCGCGTCGGGCGGCGGAAAGCCGGCGAGGCCCCGCCGTTCAACGCGGCGGCCCTGAAATCCTCTCCCCACGCGGACCTCGACTGCGTTTCCTGCCATGCCGACATCAAGGAAGTCCCTCATCCGGACAAGCTCGCGCGCGTGGACTGCGGCTCCTGCCACTCGGACGAGGGAAAGCAGTATGCGGCGAGCGTGCACGGCCGGAAGAGCGCCGCCGGCGATCTCTACGCCCCGGGCTGCAAGAGCTGCCACGGCACGCACGACGTTCTCCGTCCCGGAACGCCCGGTTCGCCGACCTCGACGATGCAGATCCCGCGCCTCTGCGGCGGCTGCCACCGCGAAGGGTCCGCCGTCAGCCTCACCCGGAAGATCCCGCAGACGAACATCCTCGGCAACTACATGGACAGCATCCACGGCGAAGGTCTCTTCAAGCGCGGGCTGATCGTCGCCGCCGTCTGCACGAGCTGTCACACGGCGCACTTCGTGCTCCCCCACAACGACCCCCGCTCCTCGATCGCCAAGGAGAACATCGCGAAGACCTGCACGAAGTGCCACGCGCAGATCGAGATCGTCCACCGCAAGGTGATCCGGGGCGAGCTCTGGGAGAAGCAGCCGCACCTGATTCCCGCCTGCGTCGACTGCCACTCTCCGCACAAGATCCGGAAGGTCTTCTACTCGCAGGGAATGGCGGACCAGGACTGCCTGCGCTGCCACGGCGACCCGAACCTGAAGGGAACCCGGGGCGGCGAGACCGTCTCCATGTTCACGGACGCGAAGGAGCTCGCGCATTCCCGCCACGCGAAGATCGCCTGCGGGCAGTGCCACACCGGCGGCGACCCCTCGAAGACCCGCCCCTGCCTCACGATCGCGGCGCGCGTCGACTGCTCGATCTGCCACGCCGCCGTCGTCGACCAGTACAAGGAAAGCCGACACGGTCAGCTCTTCGCGCAGGGCAGCCCCGACGCGCCGTCGTGCCAGGACTGCCACAGTCCGCACGGGACGTTGTCCAAGACCGACCTGAATTCCCCGACGTTCTCGCGGAACGTCCCGGCGCTGTGCGCGCGCTGCCATCGCGCGGGCGAGAAGGCGGCCGTCCGATACCGGGGCGCCCAGAAGAACATCGTCGAGAACTATCTCGAGAGCATCCACGGCAAGGGCCTCATGGAGTCGGGGCTCACGGTCACCGCCAACTGCGCCGACTGCCACAGCGCGCACCGCGAGCTGCCGTCGGCCGACCCCCGGTCGACCGTGAATCGCGCCAACGTCGCCCTGACCTGCGCAAAGTGCCACCGCGGGATCTACGAGCTCTTCAACGCGAGCGTCCATTCGACGGCCGTGACCCGGACGAACAAGACGCTTCCGGTCTGCAGCGACTGCCACTCGGCTCACAGCATCCAGCGGACGGACCTCTCGAACTTCCGCCTCCACATCATGGACCAGTGCGGCCGATGCCACGAGAAGATCGCGGCGACGTACTTCGACACGTTCCACGGAAAGGTCTCGAAGCTCGGGTATCTCGCGACCGCCAAGTGCTACGACTGCCACGGGTCGCACGACATCCTTCCCGTGACCGATCCCCGCTCGCGCCTCTCCCGCGCCAACATCGTCAAGACGTGCGGGAAGTGCCACAGCGGTTCGCACCGCCAGTTCGCCGGATATCTCACGCACGCGACGCACCACGACCCGAAGCGCTACCCCTTCCTCTTCTACACGTTCTGGGGGATGACGTTCCTCCTCGTCGGAACGCTCACGTTCGCCGGCACCCACACCGCGCTCTGGCTCCGCCGCTCGCTCGCCGACGGAAAGGCCCCCGCCGCGGCCGAGGCCCAGGCCGACCGCGTCTACGTCCGCCGCTTCACGACGTTCCAGCGGAACCTGCACCTGATGGTGATCGGCAGTTTCCTCGGGCTCGCGGCGACCGGCATGACGCTGAAGTTCTCCTACGCGCCGTGGGCGCGCGTCCTCGCGCGGCTCTTCGGCGGATTCGTCGCGGCCGGCCTGATCCACCGCTTCTGCGCGGTCGTGACCTTCACCTATTTCGGGCTCCACCTCTGGGACCTCGTCCGCCAGAAGCGGAAGAGCGGGAAGAGCTGGATCCGGCTCGTCTTCGGTCCGGACAGCATGATGCTCAACCGCCGCGACTGGCGCGAGTTCGTCGGATCGATCAAGTGGTTCCTGAAGAAGGGGCCGCGGCCCCGCTACGGGCGCTGGACCTACTGGGAGAAGTTCGACTACTTCGCGGTGTTCTGGGGCGTGGCCGTGATCGGCATGACCGGCCTGATCCTCTGGTTCCCGACCGTCTTCACGCGAGTGCTGCCCGGGTGGATGGTGAACGTGGCGACGACGATCCACAGCGACGAGGCGCTGCTCGCCGTGTGCTTCATCTTCAGCATCCATTTCTTCAACACCCACTTCCGTCCGGAGAAGTTCCCGATCGACACCGTGATCTTCACGACGGGAGTTCCGCTCGAGGAGCTCAAGCACGACCGGCCGCTCGAGTACCGGCAGCTTCGCGAGAGCGGAGAGCTCGAGCGCCTGAAGATGCCGGCGCCGATCCCGCTGGCGAACCGGATGTGGCGCCGTTTCGGCTTCACCGCGCTCGCGATCGGGCTCGTGCTGATCGGGCTGATCCTGTATTCGATGCTCTTCCTCTATCGGTGACCGGAGCGAGGAATAAAATCGACCATCGCCCGCCGAGGACGCGGGCCGAACGACAGAAAGGGGACCGGCGGGAATGAAGGATTTCGCGAAGAACTGGCTGCGCCCGATCGTCTATCTGGGGCAGAACCCCATGAGCATCCTCGGCGCGGTCCTCACGACGAGTTCGGCGCTGACTCTCGCCGGCTTCTGGGTGTTCGAGATCCTGCAGACACGACCGCTGCCCCCCTACGCGGGGATCGTCCTCTACCTCGTCCTTCCCGGCATCTTCGTGATCGGCCTCGTCCTGATGCCGGTCGGCGCGCTCTGGCAGCGCCGCAGCCTCAAGCGCGCCGGGAAGCTTCCCCACGAGTATCCGCGGATCGACCTGCGGCACCCCGTGCTCCGGCGCGCGGCCGTGCTCGTCGCGATCGCCACCGGGTTGAACGTGATGATTCTCGGAACCGCTTCCTACCTCGGCGTGGAGTACATGGACTCGGTGCAGTTCTGCGGACAGAGCTGCCACACGGTGATGGCCCCGGAATACACCGCCTACAAGGATTCCCCCCACTCCCGCGTCGCCTGCGTCGAGTGCCACATCGGAGCGGGAGCGCCGTGGTTCGTGCGCTCCAAGATCTCCGGCGTGCGGCAGGTCTTCGCGGTGGCGTTGAAGACGTACTCGACGCCGATCCCGTCTCCGGTCCAGCACTTGCGGCCGGCGCGCGAGACGTGCGAGCGCTGCCACTGGCCGCAGCGGTTCGTCGGCGACAAGCTGCTCGTCCGTCCGAAGTTCGCCGACGACGCCGCGAACACGAAGTCGTACGACGTCCTCGTGATGAAGATCGGGGGCCACACCTGGCAGGGGGCCGTCGGAATCCACGGCCGGCACCTCGCCCAGGCGTCGCGCGTGTCGTATGTCTCGACGGACGCGCACCGGCAGGTGATCCCCGTCGTCCGCTACACCGACGATTCCGGCAAGACGATCGAGTACGTCTCGACGGACGTCAAGACGACTCCCGAGCAGCTGCAGCGCGGCGAGAAGCGGACGATGGACTGCATGGACTGCCACAACCGGCCCTCCCACACGTTTCAGATACCCGAGAAGGCCGTCGACCAGGCGATGGCGGCCGGTCGGATCAGTCCGGAGCTCCCGTTCGTCAAGAAAGAGACCGTCGCGCTCCTGAAGACCCCGTATGCGGACCGGGATGCGGCGTCGGCGGCGATCGGCGAAAAGATGGCGGAGTTCTATCGGACGTCCTATCCGGACGTCTTCCGGACGCATCGCGCGCAGATCGAGGCGGCCGCCGACGAAGCGCGGCAGATCTATCTGCGGAACGTCTTCCCCGCGATGAAGATCGGATGGGGCACCTACCCGAACAATCTCGGGCACGAGGACTTCCTCGGCTGCTTCCGCTGCCACGACGGCAGCCACCAGTCGAAGGACGGGAAGGTCATCACCCAGGACTGCGACGCGTGCCACGCCCTGCTGGCGCAGGACGAATCGAACCCGAAGATCCTCGCCGAGCTCGGGATGAAATGAGGGGCGCCGCCGGTCCGCCTCCGGACCCCGCGCCGTGAGCGCGACGGCCGGGGAGCGGCCGAGCGGCCTCTCCAGCGCGCGCGCCCGGGAGCTCCTCGCCGAACACGGGCCCAACCGGTACGTCCCGGCGGGCCGCACCGCCTCGTTCGCCGAATTCCTCCGCACGCTCGCCGACCCGATGGCGATCATGCTGCTCGCCGCGGCGATCCTCTCCTTCGCGGCGGGACAGCGGCGGGACGGAATCGTGCTCCTGGTGGCCCTCTTCCCGGTGCTCGCGGTCGACGTCGTCCTCGAGGCGAGGTCGCGGCAGGCGCTGAAGAAGCTCGCGCAGGCGGTTTCCCCGCGTGCCACCGTCGTCCGCGACGGCGTGCCGGCCGAGATCCCGACCGAGGAGATCGTGCCCGGCGACATCCTCGTGATCCGCGAGGGAGACGTTCTGCACGCCGACGGGACCGTCGCGTGGTCCGCGCACCTGGCGATCGACGAGTCCATGCTGACCGGCGAGTCGGAGCCGAAGGACAAGATCGCCGGCACGCCGTTCTACGCCGGCTCGCGCGTGCTCACCGGTCAGGGCGGGGGCGAAGTGGCCTCGACCGGCCTCCGGACGCAGTACGGCCGGATCGCCTCGCTCGTCGCGGAAGCGCCCGCGGGGCAGACGCCGATCCAGGAGAAGACCGCGAAGGTCGTCTCCATCCTCGGGAAAGTCGCGCTCGTCGTCGCGGCCGCGGTCTTCGGCCTCGCGTGGCTCCGGGAACGGTCGCTGGCGCGCGCCTTCGTGTCGGCGATCAGCGTCGCGATGTCGGCGATGCCCGAGGAGTTCCCGCTCGTGTTCACGCTGTTCCTCTCGCTCGGGGCCTGGCGCCTCTCGAAGCATCGCGTCCTCGTCCGGCGGCTCGCGAGCGTCGAGACGCTGGGGTCGACGACGGTGATCTGCACGGACAAGACCGGGACGCTGACGCTCGGGCAGTTCGTCCTCGAAGCGGTGCTCCCGTTCGGCGACTTCACGGAGGCCGATCTCCTGGAATCCGCCGTCCTCGCCTGCGAGATCGACCCCTCCGACCCGCTGGATCAGACGATCCTCGAATCCGCGCGCGCCGCCGGACTCGACCCGGGGCGGCTCCATTCGGGCGGGCGCCTCGTCCGCGACCATTCGTGGGACGCCCTCGGCAAGCACATGTCGCACGTGTGGAGAACGGAAGACGCGGCGGCGGGCACCCTCGTCGTCGCGGCGAAAGGCGCCCTCGAGGGGATCCTCGAGCACTGCGCGCTGACGCCCGGGCGCCGGGCCGAAGCCGAAGCGCGTCACGCGGAGCTCGCGGCGGGAGGGCTGCGCCTCCTCGCGGTCGCCGGAAAAACGCAGCGGGAGGGGTCCGAGGACCGCGCGAGCGACGAATCGAACCTCGCGCTCGTCGGCTTCCTCGGCTTCCGGGATCCCCTCCGGCCGGAGATCGCGGCCGCGGTCGCGGACTGCCGCACCGCCGGAATCGCGATCAAGCTCGTGACCGGCGACCATCCGGTCACGGCGCAGGCGATCGCCGAGAGCGCCGGCATCGTCACGGGACGCGAGCCGATCGCGACCGGCGACGAGCTCGCGGCGCTCTCTCCCCCCGATTTCGCGCGGCGCGTCGCGGAATCGCCGATCCTCGCCCGCATCCTCCCCGAACAGAAGTACGCGATCGTCGACGCGCTCCGCGCCGGCGGAGAAGTCGTCGCGATGGCCGGCGACGGCATCAACGACGCTCCGGCTCTCCGCCGCGCGTCGATCGGGATCAGCATGGGCGCCCGGGCCACGGAGGTGGCGCGCGCCGCGGCCGATCTCGTCCTTCTCGACGACAATTTCGGCTCGATCGTCCAGACGATCCGGGAGGGCCGGCGGATCTACGACAACCTCGAGAAGGCGTTCCGGTACCTGCTCGCCTTTCACGTGCCGATCGTCCTTCTCGCGGTGGTCGTTCCCCTCCTGGGGTTCCCGCTCCTCCTCCTTCCGGTCCACCTCGTCTGGCTCGAGCTCGTCGTGCACCCCGTTTCCGCCCTGCTGTTCGAAGGAGAGCCGGCGGATCCCGACGTCATGCGGCGCCCGCCCCGGCCGCCCGGATCGTCTCTGCTCGGGAAGCGTTCGGTCCGGAGCTCCGTCGCGACCGGCGCCCTGCTCGCGGCCGCGGTGCTCGCGATCTACGCCGCGGCGGTGTCGAAGGGAGAAGACGCGGCACGGGGCTTCGCGCTCGCGGCGCTCATACCGGGGACGCTCCTGATCGCCTGGGCGGAGCGCGCCGGAGATCGTCCCTGGCGGCGCGTTCCGGCGCCGAACACCGGCCGGTTCTGGGGGATCATGGCGCCGATCGCGGTCTCGCTCCCCCTTCTCGTCGCCTGGCCGACCGCCTCGCAGATTCTCCACGCCACGTTTCCGTCCTCCGGGCAGTGGGCGATCGCGCTCGCGGCGGCAACCGCGGCGGTCGCCTGGCGCGCGTTCGGCACCGGGGAAGAAAGGCGAAAACTCCCCGTCTCGCCGGACTTCTCCGCCGATCGAAATGCCGCCGGCGCCGCCGGACGGCGGCCCGGTGCGCCCCCGCTCTGAGGAGCGACGGCGAGACGCGAGCCCGGATGGAATGCGGGCGGCCCGCAGCGACCGCAGGCGTACTGAAGAAGTACGTCGGAGGAAGCGGCGGGCCGCACGCGCCCGTCCGGCTCGATGGATGGTCCGCGCCCGCTCCACGACGATTCGAGCCGCTTCCCGGATGACCGGAATGCGGCTCAGGCGCGGCCAGACGCGAGCCCGGATGGGATGCGGGCGGCCCGCAGCGACCACAGGCGTACTGAAGAAGTACGTCGGAGGAAGCGGCGGGCCGCACGCGCCCGTCCGGCTCGATGGATGGTCCGCGCCCGCTCCGGTTACGAGGGCGTCACCCCCGGCTCATGCGCCTGCAATGACGGCTCCGGACCGCGCTTCTCGCGCCGGCTCGGCCCCTCGAATTCTTCGGTCTGGGCGATGAACGCCTCTTTTTCTTCGGGTGTCATCCGGTCGTTCGGCGTGACGCGCGTTCGCGCGGGGCGCCGGTTTCCGGTCGTGGCAATCGGTTTCATGGCAAGCCTCCTTCTGTCGGCCTGACGCGTTCACGATCGCACGGGCGCGCCTCGGAATCCATCCTCCAAACGCTTCAATCTATGATCGGAAGATGACGACGAAACCCGCCTGGCCGGAGCTCCCCCTCGACGAGTGGCGCGAAACGAACGAAACGCTCCATCGCTGGACGCAGATCGTCGGCAAGGTCGCCCTCGCGCTGACGCCGCGGGTGAACCACTGGTGGAACGTTTCTTTCGCGGTGACGGCGCGCGGCCTCGCGACCTCCCTCCTTCCGTTCGGGACCGGGGCGCTCGACATGGAATTCGACTTCGTCGAGCACGTCCTGCGCCTGCGCACGACGGATGGGCGGACGGCGACGATCGCCCTCGCGCCGAAGAGCGTCGCGCGCATGCGCTCCGAGATCTTCGGCGAGCTCGAGGCGCTCGGCGTTCCCGCGCGGATCTGGAACGTGCCCGTCGAGATCGAGGACCCGATCCCGTTCGATCGGGACGAGACGCACCGCTCGTACGAACGCGAGCCGGTCGAACGGTTCTGGCGCATCCTCGCCGGGACTCACGCCGTGTTCACCGAGTTCCGAGCGGGGTTCCTGGGGAAGTGCAGCCCGGTCCAGTTCTTCTGGGGCACCTTCGATCTCGCCGTGACCCGCTTCTCCGGACGCGTCGCGCCGCCGCGGCCGGACGCCGACGCGATCACCCGGGAGGCGTACTCCCACGAGGTTTCGAGCGTCGGCTTCTGGCCGGGGGATTCCCGCCTGCCGCTCCCGGCCTTCTACAGCTACGCGGCTCCGGAGCCGCCGGGGTTCCGCGACTCCCGCGTCCGGCCGGACCCCGCCTACTACCATCCGCAGCTCGGCGGGTTCTACCTGCACTACGACGAAGTCCGCCGAAGCGGCGAACCGGAGCGTCGGCTCCTCGATTTCTGCCGCGCGACGTACGAAGCGGCCGCCGACGCGGGAGCGTGGGACCGGGCGAACCTCGAAAGAAGATGACCTCCGCGCGAGGGTTCGCCGCACTCGTTTCCCCGACGCTGCGCGAGCGCCGATAGGGGCGCTCCGGAATTCCGGCGGCCATCGCCCGCGGCATATCATCGGATCCGGAGGCACGATGGCGGAAGAAAGGCTCGGGATCCTGGTGGGAGGCGGACCGGCGCCCGGAATCAACAGCGTCATCTCGTCCGCGACCATTCGCGCCGCGCTCCAGGGTGTCGAGGTCGTCGGGATCCGGAACGGATTCGAAGGAATCATGCGCGGAAACGTCGACGACGCCCGGCCTCTCACGATCGGAGAAATCAGCCGGATCCATTTCCGGGGCGGGTCGCACCTCGGAATCTCCCGCGCGAATCCGAGCCGCGATCCCGCTCTCCTGGAAACCGCGGTGGGGTCCCTCCAGCGCCTCGGGATCACGCGCCTCGTCACGATCGGCGGCGACGACACGGCCTTCTCCGCGATGAAGCTGGAGGAGAAGGCCGGGGGCCGCCTCCGCGTCGTTCACGTCCCGAAGACCATCGACAACGACCTCGATCTCCCGCCGCACGTCGATACCTTCGGATTCCAGACCGCACGCCACTACGGCGCGGAGATCGTCGAGAGTCTGATGGTCGACGCTCGAACCACCGCCCACTGGTATTTCGTGGTCGCGATGGGGCGAAAGGCCGGCCACCTCGCTCTCGGGATCGGAAAGGCGGCCGGGGCGACCCTGACGCTCATCCCGGAGGAGTTCACCGCGGGCCCCCCGACGTTCGGCGAGGTCGTGGACACGCTCGTGGGCTCGATCGTCAAGCGCCTGAGCCACGGGCGCCGCGACGGCGTCGCGGTGATCGCGGAAGGCCTCGTTCTCTCTCTCGCGCCCGGAGAGATCGCCGCGCTCCACGACGTCGAGCGCGACGCGCACGGCAACGTGCGAATCGCCGAAATCAACTTCGGCGAGATCGTCAAGCACGCCGTCGGCGAGCGGCTGAAGGAGCTCGGGCTGGCGGCGACGATCGTCGCCAAGAACCTCGGATACGAGCTGCGCTGCGTGGATCCGATTCCGTTCGACCTCGAGTACACGCGGGACCTCGGCTACTGCGCCGCGAAATTCGTGCTCGAGGGAGGGACCGCCGCGATGGTATCGATGCAGAACGGACGCTTCGTGCCGGTACCGTTCTCGCAGCTCCTCGACCCGGCGACGGGACGGGCGAAGGTCCGCATGGTCGACGTCCGTTCGACGGGGTACGGCATCGCGCGCCGCTACATGATCCGGCTCCGGCGGGACGATTTCGAGAAGCCCGACGAGATCGCCCGGCTCGCCGCGGCCGCGAAGCTCCCGGTGGCCGAATTCCGGCGGCGCTTCGAGCCTCTCGTCGCCCACGAGCCTCCGTCGATCGCGCTCTGACCGGCGCTATCCGGGGCCCGGCACCCGCATCATCCGAAGCGGCCGGCGGCCCTCCCGGCGGAACTTCGGGAAGGCGAGGGCCCGGATCGCGCGACGGGAGTCGCGCGGGATCGTGAGGTACGCGGTTCCCCATTTGAGCGCCACCCAGAGCTCGTCGGGAAACGGGAGCTTCCCGTGGCCGGCCGGAAGAACGCGTTCGGTGAGCTCCCGCTCGAGCCGGCGCTTCTCGGAGGGCGGGAGCGCCTCACCGCGGGCGTTCGCCGCGAGCCGCTCCGCGACCGCCGCTTCGATCCTCGCCCGTTTCCGGCGGCCGGCCGTGAAGACCGGCGGGTCGAGCGCTTCGTCCCAGCCGGGTTCGACGAAGCGGCACACGTCGACCTCGCGGCGCCGGACGAGGAGTCCCGTCGCCGCGCTCCGGCCGAACACCGGGTCGTTCCCCTCGAACCAGCTCGACGCGAGACGATAGCCGGCGGTCGTCGCTTCGGCATCCGCGCGGCTCACGACGCCCGTCGACCGCGCGCCCATGAGACCGCGTTCGTCGGCCATCGCGTCCCGGAACGCGTCCTCGGCGTTTCGGATCGGCGACCCGCGTTGTCGCCCCGCGTTCCAGGCGAAGAAGCCGTTGGAGAAGAGATGGGTGAGCTTGTCGGTGCCGATCCGGACGCCGCAGAGTCGGAAGGTCGGCGCGAGAGACCGCATCGCGAGCCGGTCGTAGCGGCTCTCGTCGTAGATGCTCTCCCGGCCGAGGAGGACGATCCTCTCGAACCGCGGCCAACCCGGGCAGTCGTTCCGTTCGACGCAGGCTCCGAACGACGGAAGGAGGCGGTCGTCGAACTTGCGGAGGACCTCCGCGCGGTACTCCTGAACGAACGCGAGCTCGACCGTGACGTCGTCGTCGCGGAGGGGATCTCCCCCGGCTGCCAGGCGGGCGTTCGCGCGCGCGGCGATCCGGGCGAGCGCCGCGTTCACGATCCCGTTCAGCTTTCCCGCGGACTCCTCCAGAGGAACGTACCGGTACGTCAGGTTGTCGGTCTCGGCGGCCGCCGCGATTCCGGGCAGGAGCGCGACCAGGAGGGCCGCCGGGATGCCGACGGCGCGCCATGACCCATGGATCTTCCACCCCCGCCGATTCGACGTGGCCGCCTCCCGTCGCCGGCGCCCGCTCACGGTCTCCGACGTCGAAGTCGTGCGGCGTCGCGCTCGGGGTTTCGGGATTGCAGGAACCGGGCCGGGTTCCCGGGAGCCACCGCCGGGTGCCGAGCTCCGGGAGTTCAGCGCCGCCCGAGCAGGACGACCCCGCCCATGCGCCTCATTTCCTCGCGCCGGGCGGGCGAGCTGATGCGGGAGAAGAGCCGGTAGAGCCAGGCCATCTTCGGTTTGCGGTCGAGCCGAATCCCCTCCTCGATCGTGGAGCGGAACTCGAGCTCGTTCCATCCGTGGGGCTCGAAGAACCTCGTCCCTTCGGCCGGCGCGAAACGGAACGGTGCGTTGGCGGCGCCGACGTGCCTGCCGACCCTCCGGTCGAGCATTTTCTTGAGGCGCGGAGAGGCGAGGTCGATGAGCCAGAGGCGCATCGCCGGCTCGGCATGGAGGTCGTCGGAGAGAGAGGCCACCTGCTCCGGCGCGAGGTACGCGAGGAGACCTTCGGTCACGACGAGGACCGCCGCGGCGCCGTCCGCCGCGCGGGAGAAGAGCCGGCGTCGGGCATCGGGGTCGGACAGGTCGGCCGCCACCCGCTCGAGCGCGCAGACCGGCTCCTCGCCGGCGAGTTTCTCCTCCTTGTAGGCGATCATCGGCGGAAGATCGGCCTCGATCCAGCGAAGGGACCTCGGCAGCGGCAGCCGGTACGGACGGGCGTCGAGGCCGGCGGCGAGGTTGAGGACGCAATCCACGCCCTCCCGGGCGATCGACCCGAGGATGATCTCGTCCATCACCGCGGTGCGCACGATCATCGGCCAGGCGAGATCGCCGACCTTCATCCGGCGGACGATCTCTTCCCCGCGATCCGCGACGAGCGTCTTCGCGAGCGGATCCCGGAAGATCGCGTCCGGGCGCGCGCTCTCCATCACGCGGTACTGGGCGACCCAGAGCGCGGTGTCGGAGACGTTCTTCAGCGTCGGCTCGTCGGGCATGCGTGAATGATACGGGAGGCCACATGGGATTCACCGTAAGGTCCCGGATTCGTCACGAGTGAGAACCGCGTGCCGCCTGGAACGAGGACCCGTTCCGTCGAACGACCTCCACCCGATCGTGCCCGGGGGCTATCGCATCGCGGAGAGCTTTCGCCGAAGTAACCGGGGCGAAAGCTCCGCGATGCGGGAGCGGCGGCGAAGGGGGTGGCGGCGGCGCGGTCGAGTCGCTCGTTCGACGAGCCGTGCCGCCGTTACACGCTACCGGTCCCCGAGCCCGCTCCCGCGACGGTCAGTTGTGCCAGCGGATGTAGACGCCGTACCGATTCGCGTCGTAGTTCGCGAGCGATCCGGCGAGCGTCGCCTTTTCCTCGTACTTGTCCCGGTTCCACTCCCCGATGAGCGAAAAATTCTTCGCCACGTCGACGGCGGCGCGAACGGCCGCGCGATCGATCGTGAAGGGGAAAGAACCCTCGTTCTCGAAGCGGCCGACGGCGCCATCGATCGACACCGGCGCGAAGATCAGGGTCAGCCCGCCGTCGAACGACCGGCCGTTCTCGCGGTGGAACGACGTGTCGATCGAGAAGTCCTCGGGATGCCGGAAGAGGATCCGGCTGTCGGATTCGTACTTCTCGGCGGAAACTCGCAGGCGCAGGAACTTCGCCGGAGAGCCCTCCGCCTCGCCGCCGTACTGGCGGATCCTGGCGTCGTATCCGATCCCCGTGCGGTCGTTCGAGGCATCGATCTGCTCGCCGGTCAGGCTCAGGCGGAAGACGTCCTTGAGCGCCCAGGCGGCGCGGAGACGGTATCGGTCACGGTCCAGGAAGTCGGTGCGGACGACGGGATCGTCGGCACGGTCGCGACGCCAGTCGGCGCCGAGAGTCAGGCCGCTCGCGGTGAATTTCGCCCCGAGATCGAATCCGTTGATCCGCCGGTCGAAGGAACCGTCCTGCGCGCCGGGAACGACGATCTCTTCCGGCCCTTCGACGACGGTCACGCGCTGCTTGTTCTGGGAGCCGCCGGCGAAGACCGAGAGCCCTCCGAACGCCCGCGCATCGACCCGCGCGTCGAAGATCTCGTCCGTGCGCTCGACCGAGGTCTTCGCCTCGATCGTCTGGAGGAGATCGCGCGGATCGAGACCCGCAAACGTCACCGTCTGGAGATACAGATCCGAAATCAGCGCGAATCCGTCGAGCTCCTGGTGATTCTTCGACCAACCCGCGGAGAGGTCGATCCCGTCGGCGAGATTCGCCTCGACGCGGCCGCTCCCCCGCCATGCCGTGTTCTCGGCGCGCGAGGAGATCGTGTCGGTCAGGCCGGCGAAGATCCGGCTGATCCCGAAGGAGACGAGGTTCCCCGCGAAGTCCTCGCGCTCCGTGACGTCGGCTTCCGCGGCCGCGCGCACGTACGAGCCGATGAGCTTCACGCGACTGCCCAGGCGCGCCGCGACGGCGGCGTTCGTGATCGGCGTGTTCGCGTCGTTCTTGGTCGTGCGATGGAAGTTGTCGAGCGACACGGGAACGCCCAGCACCGTTCCGGAGCCGTTGCCGGCCCCCGCTCCCGGCACGAGGTCCTGGGTCTCGACCTCGTGGAGCTTTCGCCAGCCCTGGGTGACCTGGCCGGTGACGGGACCCGCGTCGAATGCGGCGCCCCCGTAGATCTCCTGATCGTCCTCGTCGAGGTTCTGGGTGAGCCGGAACTCGTCGCCGCCGGCGGAGTACGTCGTCCGGCCGGGCCCCTCGTAACGGTTGTAGACGTAGCCGACGATCGGCGTGATCCAGTAGCCGGGAAGGAAGCGCAGCTCGACTCCCAGGATGTTCCGGGTGCGGTCGTACGTGTGCTCGCCGGGAGTGATCCCTTCGGAGATCAGCGGGTTGGCGAACGCCGGAAGCGCGGAGAACATCTCCGTCCGCCGGTAGTTGAGCCGCAGGTCGTACTTGCCGGCGAGGCCCGCCTGCAGGCGGAACGATCCCGCCGGTCCGGCGCCCAGGTCGTTCGCGTCGAGGCGGAACTGGTCGAAGAGTCCCGCGCCCGCGGGACCGCCGGCGGACAGGCTCAGGGCGCGGAGGAGGAAACCCTCGCGCTCGTTGATCTGGCTCCGGTACATGTCTTCGTTCCCGCTGACGTCGAGGAACCGGTATCCGAGCTCGACGTCCACCGGGACGGCGGGGGGATCGGCCGCCAGGACGGCGCTCGAAGCGCCGGCGGCGATCAGGGCGATGACGAGGCGGAGCTTCTTCATCGCGTCCTCCCTACTTCAAAAGCGTCGGCGAACGGTTCGAACCGTGGATCGCCGTGTGACAGACCGTGCAGTTCTGGTATCGCGGCAGGAGGATGTTGTGAAAGGAAGGCGGCTGCGAGCCGAGGGTTCCCGCGGCGATCGGCGAGTGGCATTCGAGGCAGAGCTGGGAGACCTGGGCGCGCTTGAGCTGCTTCGGATTCGACGAGCCGTGCGCCTCGTGGCAGCTCAGGCAGTTGCCGGCGACCCCGGACACGTGCTCGAAGACGAAGGGCCCCTTCTTCTCGGCGTGACAGGAGAGACACGGGAGCTCGTCGGCCCGGGTGAATCGCAGCGCGGAGTCGCGCGGGAGCCCGTGCGGATCGTGGCAGGAAGCGCAGTCCATCCCTGCCTGGAGCCGGTGCGCGAACGGCTTGTCGCGGAATCCCGCCGCCTTCCCGGGATGGCACGACTCGCAGAGCGCGACCGAATCCATCACGAGGAGATGCGGCCGCGCCGGGGCGGCGTGGATCGAGTGGCAGCTCAGGCAGTTGACCGTCGCCGAGTTGCCGTGGACGCCGTTCCGGAACGAGGCGTGATCGGAAGGATGGTCGTGACAGGTCAGGCAGAACTCGGCGCCGGTCCGGCCGTGCAGCTTGCGCTCGACCGGCTTCTCCCCGGAGGACTCGACGTGCGCCGACGTGTCGCCGTGGCAGCTCGAGCAGACCGCATCCCCCGACACGCGAGCGCGACCCGCCAGGAATGGAATCCGTGCGTGGGGATTGCGGGAGAAGTCCTTCGCCTGATCGTGGCAGTCCGCGCACGCGGCGACGGCGCTCTTTTCGGAAGGGGGCGCCGCGGGCGGGGAAGCCTGCGCGGCGGCGAGGGCGGCCGCGCCGAAGATGACCGCGGCCATCGCCGCGCGAAGTCCGAGCGTGATCTTCATTTCGCCGCGCCTCCTCGCACTCCTCCGGCCCTGCGGTTCTCCGCCGGCCGGATTTCCCCCGGTCCGCCGTCAATCGGCGGACCGAAGGAACGGACCCGCGTCACCGCGCGTGCACCTTGTCGACCGAGAAGTCATCCTCAGGAGCGTGGCAGGCGGCGCAGGCTTCGCCGAACGGCGCCGTCATCACGTACGCATGCGCCGCGGCTTCCTGCGTGTCGTGGCAGCCGAGGCAGGCCGCCGCCGTCGTCTGTTGCGGCGTGTACCACTCCAGTGGTGGAGGAGGAGTCTGGACCGGGAGGTTCGTGGTCGGCAGCGGGAGCTCCTGGGAACCGTTGACATGGCATTTGGCGCAGTCCCGCAGATCTCCCGGGAACAGCACTTCCCGGAAATTTTTCTCGGAGACGATGAAATCGCGGGTCAGGTTTTCGCCGCGGTGAATCCGGTGGATGAAGCGCTGGAAGCTGATCGACTGCGGCACCGGATCCGCGCCGTCGTTCTTATTCGGATTGTGGCAGATCACGCATTCCTCCGGGGTCCGCCGCTGGGTGCCGTGGAACGCGATCTGGTCGTGGCAGACGTTGCAGTTCGCGAGCGACACGACGGTCCGACGCGGGACCGGCGCGGGGTCGGTCACGGCGAAATCCAGGATCGGGTTCAGCGCGGATTCGTCCTGCTCGATGTCCGCGCCGCCGTCCCCACGGTGGAGCGTGATCGACCGCCGGGTATCGACCGAAAGGCGCCAGGTTCCCGCCGCGTCGGCGGGGATCGCGTTCGTGAACGTGTAGGTCGCGTTCGTGCCGTCGAAGACGAGCGCCGCCGTTCCTGCGCCGTTCGGTTCCTGAATGTAGGTCCCGATGTCGGTCGTCGGGCCTCCGATGAGGAACCGGCAGCGTGCGAGCGTGTTCGGGTCGACCGGCGTGCCGTCGCCGTTGGTGACCTGGAACGTGACGACCGGCTTCTCGCCCGGAGCCGTGTGCGCGATCGACAGGATCTTCGCGTTCAGACCCGGGAGCTGGGTGGACTTCGTCGGATTCGTGTGCGCGCCCAGGATCGACGCGTCGAACTCCGTGTCTCCCTGCGGAACGTGGCACGACGCGCAGGCGCCGTCATCGACGGCGATCCCGCCCGGATGGTTCTCACCGGTCGCGAAATTCACGTTGTCGTGGCAGGAGCCGCACGCCGCCTGGCTCGGATACGTGTAGTAATTCGTCGCCTGAGTGGCCGGCGCCGCATGACACTTCGTGCAATTCCGCACGTCCTGGGGGAACACGACGGTCGAGAAATCGGAGACGCCATGGCTGTTGATGATCTGGTACGGCGTGCCCGCCGCGACGCTCGGCAGGTCTGCGCCCCGGTGGATCTTGTGGATCAGGACCTTGAAATCGACGGTGTTTCCGGTGTCGGGGTTGACGCTCTGCGGCGAATGGCACAGAACGCAGAGCTTCACGTCCTGGCGCGAGCCGCCGTGGGCGGAGAGCGGGTTGTGGCAGTTGTTGCAGGCGGCCGTGTCGATCATGTCCCACTTGTCGACGACGGCCTGGGTGTCAGGACGGAAATCGAATTCGGCGTTGGCGTAGTAGTTCTTGTCGAAGACGTTGGGGTCGACCGCGATGAGGTTCCGGGTCGCGTAGATGCCGAGCGTCGTGGTCTTTGTCCCGTCGTAGCTCGCCGGGAGAACCGTCTTGAACGTATAGGTCGAATGCCCGAGCGAAAGGTCGTTGAACCCCGCCAGTCCGGCGCCGTCGGCGCCCGCCTGCGTGACGGTCTGCTGAATCGGGCTCGTCGGAAGCGACGTGGCCTGCCGGGTCGTGTAGGAGGTGTACTGCCTCTGGACGGGGTCCCACCAGGCGAGCACGAAGCTCATGCTGAGCGCCCCCGGCGTGACCTTTCCAAGCCGGTCGAGCGGCTGGCCGGCATCGTCGTAGTACGTGACGTCGGCGACCACCTTGCGGTCCGAACCGATCGTGACGCTGTTGATGGCGATGTGGAATCCGGGCCGGATGTACCCGAACTGGTCCGTCGTGAGGTAATGCTCCTTCGCGCTGGCCGCGTACGCGCTCGGGCTCGTGAGAGTGACCGGCCGCGACGAGATCGCCGCCGGCGCCCCTCGATCCCCGACGCCGCCGAACGGGACGACGATTCCGGCAGCTGACATTCCCAAAACGACGAGGCGCCTGAGGATCTGCATTTCATACCTCCCGGATATGTGGCCATTCTAGGCACGCCGACCCAGTGCTCCGTTTGATGAAAACGAATCAAATTGTTCGGGCGGCGCATTCTTCGCGGCTCGATCGACGGACGTAAGATCCGCGCGTGAACTCGGTCGACGCTCCGGACCGGCCGCCCCTCAGCCGGCTGTCGGTGCGCTACCGGTTCCTCTACGCGTTCGCCGGCGTCGTCCTGGCGACGGGAGCCCCGCTCGGGGCGCTCGCCATCCGCCTCGCGACCGGCTCGGTCGCGCCGGGGATCGAGGTGAGGAATCACTTCTTCTATTACGTCTACGAGCTCTTCGGCACCGCGGTCGTCTTCGGGACCGCGGGGTTCTTCGCCGGGCGCCGCGCGGACCGCCTGCAGGCGGGGCGTGAGCGGTTCCGCGAGCTCGCCGGCCGGGACGACCTGACGGGACTTCCGAACCGGCGCCTGTTCCGCGAACATTACGGGCGCGTGGCGGCGCGGTCGCACCGCTTCGGCGAGCCGGTGTCCCTGCTGCTCGTCGACGTGGACGGCCTGAAGGAAATCAACGATCGTTGGGGGCACATGGCGGGAAACGCCGTGCTTCGCCACGTCGCGCGGATCGTCCGTGAAAAGAAGCGGACGGAGGACCTTGCCGCGCGGTGGGGAGGCGACGAGTTCGTGCTCCTCCTTCCGGGCGCCGACGCTTCCGCCGCCGAGCGCGTCGCGGGAGACATCCTCCGGGCGGCGGAGCGAAGCGCGTTGAAGGCTCCGCCGACGACGGTGACCGTGACGATCGGGATCGGCAGCGGGATCGCGGCTTCCCCGGAGCACGATTTCTTCGCCGCCGCCGACCGGGCGCTCTACGAAGGGAAAGCCGCGGGTCGCAACCAGTACCGCGTCGTCCGGAGCGACCTTCCGCCGCCCGAAGGACCCGACCGGAGTTCGAGCCCCTAGGGCGCCCGGCGGCAGTGATTCATTCGCATCTGCCGGCCTCTTCCCGGTCCGACCCAGAATGACGCGAGCCGCAGGGGCTCGGGAAGGAGACCGCCATGCCCACCATTGCCGGCCCTCGGCCGGGAAAGACACCTCGCGCGGGCGGCGCACCGCCGAAAGCGCCGCGGCTGAGGACTCTCGTTCGCGACCTCATGACCGAGAACGTCGTGACGTTCTCGCCCAAGGACAACCTCGCCGATCTGGCGGACCGGATGGCGGACGAGCACATCCGCCACGCTCCGATCGTGGACCGGGAGGGGGAGCTCGTCGGCCTCGTGACCGAAAGAGACCTCGCGCGGTTCGCGTTCTTCGACTCTCCCGACGCGCCGCTGTCGGTCGAACGCGAGGTGCTGGGCGGAAAACGTGTTCGCGAAATCATGGGAACGGAAGTGGACACCCTCGAACCGGACGCCTCGCTGCGGGAAGCGGCCGAGCTCCTGCTCGAGAACAAGGTCGGCTGCATTCCGATCGTCGAGGGGCGCCGCGTGGTCGGCATCCTCACGGAGGCCGATTTCGTGCGCCGCTATCTCGAGACCGAATAGCGCGCCGGGAGCCGCGATGTTCCGCCGCATCCTGGTTCCCGTCGACTTCACCCCGAAAGCGATGCGGGCGGCCCGGGCCGCCGCGCGGATCGCGGCGACCGACGCCGAGGTGACGCTGCTGCACGTCATCGAGAAGCTGCACGGGGACGTGCCGGGAATCGAGCGTTTCTACCGGCGTCTCGAGCGGCTCGCCCGGGGGAAAGCGGGCGCCTTCACCGGCCTCTTCCGGCGGAAGAAGACCCGCGTCCGCGTCGAAATCGTCTACGGGGACCCGCTGCAGGAGACGCTCCGCTATGCCTCCTCGATGCGCGCGGACCTGCTCGTCATGGGAAGCCACCGATTCTCGCGGTCGAGCCCGGGACGCGGATGGGGAACGCTCTCGTATCGCGTGGGATTGCTTTCCCGCGCGCCCGTCCTCCTCGTCAAGTAGCCCGGCGCCCCCGGAAAGCGCCCTCGTCGCCGAAGCCGGGACGCCTCCCCCTCCCTCGTCCCCGGCGGGCTAGTGGCGGAGATGCCGGAGGAACCAGGATCCCGCTTCACGGGCGACTTCCTCGAGCGCGCCCGGTTCCTCGAAGAGGTGCGTCGCTTCCGGAACGACGTGAAGCCGCTTCTCCCCCCGGAGGGCGTCGAGCGCCGACTCGTTTTCCCGGAGGATCGCCGGATCGGCCCCGCCGACGATCAGGAGCACCGGCGCGCGGACCGCGTCGAGGAAGGCGCCCGCGAGAGCCGGCCGGCCGCCGCGCGAGACGATCGCCCCCACGTCGCCGGGGATCCGGGCGGCCGTCACGAGCGCGGCGGCGGCCCCGGTGCTCGCGCCGAAGAAGCCGATCGGCGCGATCCGCGGCCGTTCCGCGAGGAGCCAGGCGGTGGCGCGCTCGAGGCGCTCGGCGAGAAACCCGATGTCGAACCGGAGATGGGCGGTGTGGACGTCGATCTCCCCTTCTTCGGGAGTGAGCAGATCGAAGAGCAGCGTCCCGAACCCCTGGTCGCGAAGCACGCTCGAAACGAACCGGTTCCTCGGGCTGCTTCGCCCGCCTCCCGAGCCGTGCGCGAAGACGATGACGGAAGGCGACCCTTCGGGAATGTCGAGCTCTCCGGCGAGGCTCGCATCCCCCGCGGGAATCCGGATCTCCTCCCGCTCGGCGACGGCGTTCACGAAGGAACCGTCGAGCAAGCGCCGTGCCCCGGCCCGTGAGAGGGGCGGAGCCCGCGGGAGCGGGGATCAGCCGACGGGGAGCGGAGCGGCGTCAGCGTGGCGCGTACATCGCGATCACGCGCTCGAGCGACCGGCGGCAGACCGCACAGAAGCCGACCTCGTCCCGCGTGAACATGATGCAGTCTTCCTGGGGCCGGAAGTAGCCTTTCGCCTGATAGTCGGCGCCTTCGAACGCTCCCACCTTCCCGGAGTAGCGGTCGGTCCCGAGGAGCTTCGTCTCCTCCTCGCGCTCGGTGCGGAAGAGCGCGTCCATTTCCGCCTCCGGGCGGTTCGCGGCCCGGATCGCCCGCCGCTTCGCCTGGATCTCGCGCGAGCGGGTCTCGAACGTCTCCTTGTTCCACGGCGTCGGGATGGGCGTCCCCGGGGAGACGAGATCCTTCCACTTCAGGGCGGACGGGTCCTTCATCGCGGTCGCATTCGGCTCCCACGGCTCGACCCTTTCGCTCCCCGTCTCGTAGGCGACGTCCGAAGTGAAGTACTCATCGGCGAGCCCGGAGAACTGATGGCCGAATTCGTGCACGAAGATGTACGGGGCCCATGCGCTGTCGGCCGCCACGGTGCTGTAGAGGTTATGGATCCCTCCTCCCCCGTAGGTGTTTCCGTTGACGAGGATCTCGACGAACTCGTACGGCGCGAACTGCGCGATCTCGCGGAACGCGCGGTTGTCGAAGGTGAGCACGTACCGTTCCGAACCGAAGGCGTCGTACGTCGAGCCGACGGGGTTCCGGCGATGGACGCCGGTGGACGGACGGGAGATTCCCGACTCGGCGGCCGCCGGGCAGAGCCCCCAGACGTTGAAGTCGGACCTGTGCTCCTTGAACGGCGACGTCGCGAAGAGGATCTCGACGAGGCGGCGGGCGTCCTTCTCGAACTTCGGCTCCTCCTCGCGCGTGTACCCGTCGCCGAGGATCAGGAAATCGACTTTCGCCGCCGGATCGCCCGATTTCTGGAGCGCCAGCAGAGGAGCGGGCGCCGGAGGAATCGAAGAATCGACGAACATGCTCTTCGGATCGATCGTCGCCCGCCAGATCTCGCGGAACGCGTTGGCGGCATCGCGCTTCTCGATCACCACCGTCACGGGCGCATCCGGCGCCGGAAACCGGACGGACTCCTCGAACGTCCGATCGACCTGCTTGGCTTCGTCGGTCGTCTCCCACTCCCCGTAGATCGACGCGAAGCCGCGCGAATAGAGCGGGTGCCCGGTCGCCGCGTCCCGAACCTCGAAGAAGTACTTCCCGAGGTTCAGGTCGTCGAGAGGGCGCGCCGGGTTGCCGGGCCACTCGAGGGGCTCGAGGACGACGCGTCCCCAGCTGAAGCGCTCCTCTTTCGCGTTTCCGGAATGGAAGTAGTCGAATCGCATCGTGCGCGGAGCCGCTCCCGCGAGGGCGGGGGCCGTGACGAGCAGAAGGAGCCCGACGGCGTGTTTCATCGGGGAATGATATAGGTTCCGAGGGGGGGTCTTCGCCCCGGAGAGGAAGCCTGTCGAGTTGGCCATCGTTCGCCCGCCGGGCCCCGGCCCGCTGGAAATCATCCTCGCCGAATACGGCATCAATGCGGACTACGCCCTCGAGCTCTATGACCGGTGGCGGAGCGATCCCGCCCTCGTCGACGAGGACTGGCGCGAATACTTCGAGGGGCTGACCGGTGCGCCCGCGCGGGCCGCGTCGCCGGCCACTCCGTCCGCTCCCGTCTCCCCCGCTCCCCCGGCGCCCGTCTCCCAGGCTCCGTCGGCCGCGCCCCCGCCGCGCCCGGCGCCGGAGCCTCCGGCGGGAGAGCGGCAGCCGATCCGCGGCGCGGCGCTCCAGATCGCGCAGAACATGAAGGCGAGCCTCGAGGTGCCCACGGCGACGTCGCAGCGGCAGGTCGCGATCAAGCTCCTCGACGAGAATCGCCGGCTCGCGAACGAATATCGCGCCTCCAACGACGAGAGCAAGATCTCGTTCACGCACCTGGTCGCCTGGGCCGCCCTCCGCGCGCTCCACGATTTCCCGCGCCTCAACGACGCGTTCACCGGGGGACCCGATCCCGCGCGTCTCGCGCGGACGGAGGTCCATCTCGGGATCGCGGTCGACGTCCAGAAACGGGACGGCAGCCGGAGCCTCCTCGTTCCGAACATCAAGAACGCCCACACGATGTCCTTCGGCGAGTTCGTCGGTGCGATGGACGACGTCGTGTCGCGCGCGCGCGCGGGAAAGCTCGCGCTCGCCGACTTCCAGGGCACGACGGTCTCCCTCACGAACCCCGGGCCGATGGGAACCACGGCCTCGATCGCCCGGCTGATGCCGGGGCAGGGGCTGATCCTCGCGACCGGCGCGATCGACTGGCCGGCCGGATTCTCCGCGATGGCGCCGGAGGCGATCTCGAACCTCGGGATCAGCAAGGTCATGACGCTTTCCTGCACCTACGATCACCGGATCATCCAGGGGGCGGAGTCGGGCGCCTTCCTCGGGCGAATCGAGGAGCTCCTCCTCGGGGAGCACGGCTTCTACGAGGAGATCTTCGAAGACCTCGCGATCCCCCATCGCCCGTTTCATTGGGCCGTCGACCTCAACCCCGCGTTCGGCGGCGCGGACGTGTCGCGGCTCCGCGAGATCGAGAACCAGGCGCGGGTCCTCGAGCTCATCAACGCCTACCGGGTCCGCGGGCATCTCGTCGCCGACATCGACCCTCTTCGCGCCGCGCCTCCGCCCCGGGTCCCGGAGCTCGACCTCGAGACGTACGGACTGACCATCTGGGATCTCGACCGGGAGTTCATCACCGGAGGGCTCGGCGGATCGGAAACGCTCCCGCTCCGGAAGATCCTCGAGATCATGCGCCGCTCCTATTGCGGGAAGATCGGCGTCGAGTACCGGTTCATCCAGGACGGCGCGGAGAAGGAATGGCTGCGCCGGCGGATCGGAGCGCTCCCGGAGCCGCCGCCGGCCGAGGTTCGGAAGCAGATCCTCTGGAAGCTCCTCTCGGCCGAGGTCTTCGAGAAATTCCTGCACAACCGGTTCCTCGGCCAGAAGCGCTTTTCGATCGAGGGCGTCGAAACGCTGATCCCGTTCCTCGACCAGCTCGTTTCGGGAGCGGGAGCCCGCGGGATCGACGAGATCACGATCGGAATGTCGCATCGCGGCCGTCTCAACGTCATCGCGAACGTGATCGGGCGTTTCTGCGAGCGGATCTTCGCGAGCTTCGAGGGCGTCGTCCATCCCGACTTCCCCGCCGACGAGGGGGACGTCAAGTACCACCGCGGGGCGCAGGGCGCCCGCGACGTCGGCGGCCGCCGCGTCTCGATCGAGCTCGTCCCGAACCCGTCGCATCTCGAGTTCGTCGACGCGGTCGTCGAGGGCATCGTGCGCGCGCGACAGGACAAGCTCGGCGGCCGCGGCCCGGCGGTCTGGAACCGGGTCCTCCCCGTCCTCGTCCATGGAGACGCGGCGTTCGCCGGGCAGGGAATCGTCGCGGAGACGCTGAACCTCGCGCAGCTCCGCGGCTACCGCACCGGCGGAACGATCCACGTCGTCGTCAATAACCAGATCGGCTTCACGACCCCGCCGGGCGAGAGCCGCTCGTCGCTCTATTCGACCGACATGGCGAAGATCAACCAGGTGCCCATCTTCCACGTGAACGCCGACGAGCCGGAGGCGGCGCATCGCGTCCTCCAGATCGCCCTCGATTACCGCCAGGAGTTCCACAAGGACGCCGTCGTCGACCTGATCGGGTTCCGCCGGCACGGTCACAACGAAGGGGACGAGCCGAGCTACACCCAGCCGGTGATGTACCGGCGGGTCCGAGAGCACCCGGGGGTGTTCGCGCTCTACGCGAAGAAGCTCGTTCGCGAGAAGGTCGTCACCGAGGACGAGGTCCGGGAGCTCGAAGCGGAACGGCTCCGCCGCTACGAGGCCGCCCTCGACCGCGCGAAGGAGATCGCCGCCGGCGGCGGCGCGCCGCGCTGGGACGAGCGACCGGCCCCGGCGGCTCCCCCGCCCGCGCCCGAAACCGCGATCGCGGCGGAGGCTTTCGACGCGATCGGCTCGGCGCTCGCGAAGCTCCCGCGCGATTTCCACGTCAACCCGAAGGTCGCGACCCTCCTCGCGCGGCGCGGGAAGATGGCCCGCGGCGAGTCTCCCGTCGACTGGGCGTCCGCGGAGGCGTTCGCGTTCGGCTCTCTCCTGCGGGAAGGAACTCCCGTGCGTCTCTCGGGCGAAGACACCAGCCGCGGGACGTTCTCCCAGCGCCACATGGTCCTCCACGACACGGTCACCGGCGCGCGATGGACGCCGCTCGAGTCCGTCGCCCCGGGCGTCCGCTTCTCCGTCTTCGACAGCGCCCTGTCCGAGGCGGGAGTGCTCGGTTTCGAGTACGGGTACAGCGTCGAAGCGCCGGAGACGCTCACCCTGTGGGAGGCGCAGTACGGGGATTTCGTGAATGCCGCGCAGGTGATCGTCGACCAGTTCATCGTGTCGGGACGCGAGAAGTGGGCCCAGCCCAGCCGGCTCGTCCTCCTCCTCCCGCACGGCCAGGAAGGACAGGGACCGGAACATTCCAGCGCGCGGCCCGAGCGGTTCCTCGCGCTCGCCGTGGACGGCAACCTCCAGGTCTGCCAGCCGTCGACGCCGGCGCAGTATTTCCATCTCCTGCGCCGGCAGGTGCGGAGGCCGGAAGCTTCCCCCCTCGTCGTCCTCACGCCGAAGAGCCTGCTCCGCCTCGCCGCGTCCTTCTCCGATCGTGCGGAGATGACCGCCGGGCGCTTCGAACCGGTCCTCGGCGACCGCACGATGGCCGGCGCCGATCGCGTGATCCTCTGCAGCGGAAAGGTGTCCTACGAGCTCGCCGCCGCGCGCGAAAAGAGCGGCGCGCGAGCGGCGATCGTCCGCGTCGAGCAGCTGGCGCCGTTCCCGGCGGCGGAGCTCCGCGCGGCTCTCGACGCCCATCGGGACGCGACGGATCTCGTCTGGGTGCAGGAGGAGCCGCGCAACATGGGGGCGTGGGCGCACGTCTCGGAGCGGTTCGCCGACGCCCGCGACGGCCGGACGCTCCGGTACGTCGGACGACCCGCCTCCGCCTCGCCGGCGACGGGATCGGCGCAGGTCTTCCACGAGGAACAGGAGAAGCTCGTCCAGGAAGCCCTCTCGTAGTTCGACCCGCGGTGTCACGTAAAAAAAGGCCCCGGCGTTTCCGCCGGGGCCGTCCCATCACCCGATTCGGGATTTCAGTGGGCGACGACGTCGTCGTAGTACGTGTAGGTCGGATCTCCTGCGTAGTTGTCGTCGTGGTTGGAGAGCGTGAGAGTCACGCTGTGCCCGGCGCTGGCCGACGCGTTGTAGTTGATCTGCGTCCAGGTCGGCGTCGCCGTGCAGACCTTCGCGAGGATCGTGGTCGTGGTCCCCGTCACGTTGTCCTTCAGGGTGGCGGTGGCCCAGTCGTACGTGAGGGTGTCCGGGCACTTGTTCGCGTACCAGAAGGAGACCGTCGGGCTGCTCGACCCGAGGGTGAACGTCTGCGAGATCGAGCTGTTCGTCGAGGGCGACGCGCTCCCGACCATGGCTCCGTAGGTCCCCGAGTGCTTGGCCGAGGTGTTGACGGCCGTGACGCCGGCGGAGGTCCAACCGCTGAGCGTCCCGGTCTCGAATCCGCCGTTGGTGACGACGTTCGTCACCGGGACCGTGACCGTCAGCGAGACGCTGGCGGTGTGCGTGATTCCGCCGCCGCTCCCCGTCACGGTGATCGCGTAGGTGCCCGCCGCGGTCGACGCCGCGACCGCCATCGTCATCGTCGACGAGCCCGAGCCCGGCGCCGCGATCGACGTCGGATTGAACGAGACCGTCACGCCCGAGGGCTGGCCGGACGCCGAGAGCGACACGACGTTGTTGAAGCCGCCGGACACCGTCGTCGAGATCGTCGAGGTCCCGGAGTTCCCTTGCAGAACCGAAACCGAAGTCGGCGAGGCGGCGATCGTGAAGTTCGGGGTCGCGGCCGCGGTGACCGTGAGCGACACGGAGGTCGTGTGGGTCACGCCGCCGCCGGTTCCCGTGATCGTGATCGGGTAGGTGCCCGTCGCGGCCGTCGAGCCGACCGTGAACGTCGCCGTGGAAGAACCGGAACCCGGCGCCGCAATCGACGTCGGATTGAACGAGACCGTCACGCCCGACGGCTGGCCGGACGCCGAGAGCGACACGGTGTTGTTGAAGCCGCCGGTGACGGCCGTCGAGATCGTGGAGGCTCCCGACGATCCCTGGACGACGGAAACGGCCGTCGGCGACGCCGAGATCGAGAAGTCGGGCGTGCTGGCCACCGTGAAGACGAGGTCGTCATGATCGTCGTAGGCGCCCGTGCTGCACGAGGATGCGCTCCCCGTGTACCGGAAGTTCGCGCGGACCGCCTGCAGGCTGCCGCCGGAAGGAAGCGTGTACGTGCCCGAGAGGACCTGAGAGCCGGCCGCCGTCGGATTGATCGTGCCGATGAGCGTCCAGGCGGGCGCGCTCGCGTTGGCGGCGTAGTACAGGTCGAGGTGATCAGACGTGTATCCCGAATACGCCCACACCGTCGCCTGCACGGTCACCGACTTCCCGGGGGCGAAGTTGCTGCCGTCGGTCGTGAAGACCTTCAGCCGGTCGTTGGATTCGTCGGAATGGAACGTGCCGGAAGTGCCGTCCGCGCACGAGCCGTTGATCGTGTTCGGCTGATTCGGCTCCGGCCCGAGGTTCGCGCGACCGAGGAGCAGCGAAGTCCCCGAATCGCAGGAGCTCCCCAGCGTCGCGCATTTCGGCGCCTTGAGGGTCGCGTCGTAGGAGGCCGTCAGCGCGCCGGCCGCGGTGACCGAGAGCGCGACGCTCGCCGTGTGCGTGACGCCTCCGCCCGAGCCGGTGACGGTGATCGTCGAGTTTCCGACGGCGGCCGAGGAGGCCACCGTCACGGTCATCGTCGACGAACCGGTCCCGGGCGCCGCGATCGACGTCGGATTGAACGAGACCGTCACGCCCGAGGGCTGGCCGGACGCCGAGAGCGAGATCGCGTTGTTGAAGCCGTTCAGCGCGGACGTCGAAACCGTCGACGTGCCGGAGTTCCCCTGGACGATCGAGAGGGAGGCCGGCGAAGCGGACAGCGAGAAGTCCGGGGTCACGGTCGTCGAGCAGGAGGAGTACTTGAAGTTCCCGATCCGGGTCTGCCAGTGGAACGAATCTCCGTTGCTCGCGTAGTACTCGGTCGTGTACCAGAAGGTGCAGTCGTCGGACGGATCGACGCTCATGCTCGAGTAGTCGCCCCAGCGGGAGTACGTTCCGGTGTTGACGCCTCCCCCGGCGATCATCGTGCTCTCCCCCTGCGAGAGCTGTCCCGCGGGGTCGGTGGCGAGGCGTCCGGCGAAACGGATCCCGGGCTTGTTCGAGGAAGCGTCCGAGATGCTGTAGCCGGCGGCGATGTTTCCGACGTGATCCATCGCGACGGAACCCATCCAGCGATAGCTCGAATCCGGCGCGAAGGTCCCCTGCTGGAAGATCGAGGGAGAGCTCCCGGGCGACCGGATCTCGTACCAGCGGATGCCGCCGCCCGAGCCCGCCGCCACGCTGTGGTCGACGACGAGCGATTCGTACGTGCCCATGTTCCGGTAGGCGAGGCGGTACATCAGGCGGTCGGCGAGTGAGTCGAGCTTCTGCGTGGTGCCCGGCTGGGGAACGCACGTCCCGCCGCCGCAGAGGGCCGAATAGCTCGCGACGGCGAGGCTCGTCGGCCCGGTGAAAGTCGAGTTGGAGGGCGTCGTCCAGTCCACGTGGAAACGCCACAGATTCAGCGAGCTCGTCTGGAGGTCGACGTAGTAGTTCGGCGAACCTCCGGGGGGAACCGTCGTCCCCGTGACGTCGGACGGCAGGAGGCCGCCGTCGTTGGCCTCGGGGCCGAAGCACTGCGCGGCTTTCGCGGCCGCGCCCGCGATCATGTCGGTGCGATCGTACGCGCACGCCATGCCGCCGGAGAACGTGCTGCCGTTGGCGAAGATGTTGAACGAGAAATAATACGCATCCGGCCAGACGCCGATCTTCGGGTAGTCGTTGAAGTTGGACGATCCGAACGAGAAGGAATAGCGGTTCCACGATCCGGTCGGGTCGTTCGTCGAGGAAACCGCGACGCACTGGAGGTAGGGCGTCGAGCTCACGGCGAACTGCGACACGACCCAGCGGTCCGCCGCGCGGTCGTACTTGACGACCGGGTCACCGTCGTTGTTCGTCTGGCAGCCGCCGCCGAACCCGCTCCACAGCGTGTTGATCGACTCCGGTCCGAGGACGATCGCGCCGCTCTTGCTGAAGACGGTGAGCGAGGAGTTGACGGTCTGGACGTAGTGGTTGGGTCCCACGTCGCCGTTCGTGTCGGGAGGCGTGCCACCGGGCGAGAAGCCGGCGAGGCCGGCGCCCATTCCCTCGAAGCTCGAGGAGGTCGGCATCGCGAGCGTCGCGGCGGACGTCTGCCGAACCGGGTCGGGACGGTTCGACGGCAGATCCAGGGGGATGCGGCCGGGCGAACGATCGACGTCCTCCGGCGGGCCGGGAGGAATCGGCGGAATCGCCGCGAGCGGGAGGGAGACGTCGTGGTGAACCGAGGGAATCAGGGTCGCGCCGTTTGGCAGCTTCCGGCTGCCGGGGATGTCGGAACCGAACGGGACGCCGTTGGCGGCGAGGGCCGCTCCGGCTCCGAAGAGAAAAGCCGCAGCGATCGCCGCGGCTCTTCCCGCCTTCGACTCGAAATGCATCTCCGGTTCTCCTCAATGTTCATTCGGTTGGGGCACCACCAGCCTCGGGCCGGCCGGCTTGGCTCTGGTCCCGACCAGACGAGCACGGGAGCGCCCCCCTACGAAAAGCCCGCGGGGGAGACGAAGCTCTCCCGTCGGGCGAGGTTCTCCCCGAGGTACACCGGTCCGAGTGCCGAATGAATCGAAACGATCATTGAAAAAATTGCAACGGATTCTACGAGCGTTTCAGACCGAGTCAACACATATTTGCGCAAATCCGCAAACGCCTACAAAAAGCGTGCCTTATCATCGCCCGATGCTGCCGATTTTCCTCGCGCCGCTCGTTGCGGCCTCCTTCGCTCCGATCCGCGACCGCTACGTCGACCGCTACTTCGCCGCCTATCCGACCGCCGCGACCCAGGCGGGCCGACACGAACACGACCGCGAGCTCGAGGACTGGAGTCCGGCGCGGCGCCGCCGCTGGCTCGACGAGAACCGCCGGACGCTCGCCGCGATCGACGCGTGGGAACGCGCCTCTCCGGGCACCGCCGACGACCGCCTCGACGCGGAAGCGCTCGCCGCGCAGGTCCGGCGCGAGATCCACGATTTCGCCGTCCGGCGACGTCCGGACCGCGATCCGCTCTGGTGGACGGAACCGATCGGGAACGCCACCGTGTTCCTCCTGATCCGCGACGATCGCCCCGCCCGCGAGCGGCTCTCCGCCGCGGCCGCGCGCGCAACGCTCCTCCCGAGGCTGGCGGGCGAAGCGGAGAACGCCCTGTCCGCCGCCCCGCCGGGGGAAATCGCCCCCGAGCTCTGCTCGATCGCCGCCTCGCAGGTCCGCGCGAGCGCCGCCTTCTACCGGGAAGGATTTCCCCGCGTCGATGCCTCCGACGCGGCGCTTTCGCGCTCCGGCGCGCGCGCCGCGGCCGCGCTCGAGCGGTTCGCCGCGTTCCTCGACGGACTGGGCCGGAAAGCGACGGGCTCACCGCGCCTGGGGAAGGACTACGCCGAGACGTTCCGGCTCGGCACGGGGATCGCCGAGCCGATCGAGAACGTGCTGGCCGACGCCGAACGCGACCTCGCGGCCAAGCGCGTCGAGGCGGCCGCCTACGGGAGAACGATCTGGAAAAGCTACTTTCCCGATTCCGCGCCCCCGCCGGACGACCGGGAGCTCCTGCGCCGGCTGTTCTCGCGCGCCGCCGACGACCACGCCCCGACGGTCGAATCGTTCGTCGCGCAATACCGGGCGCGCGTCGTGGAGCTCGAGCGGTATCTCCGGGAGCGGAAGATCGTCACGCTCCCCGATCCGCTGACGATCTGGACGGACCGATCCCCTGCGTTCTTCGTCGGGCAGAGCGTCGGCGGAATCTACGCGGCGGGCCCGTGGGAACCCGACGCGAAGACGCTCTGGTTCCTCCCGACGCCTCCCGAGGGCGCGACGGCGGCGGAACGCGAAGCGTTCTTCCGCGACTTCAACGACCATTTCAACGCGATGATCACGCCGCACGAGACGCTTCCGGGCCACTACCTGCAGCTGAAGTTCGCCGCGCGTCACCCGCGGAAGGTCCGCGCGATCTTCGCCGACGGCGTCTTCGTCGAAGGATGGGGGACGTTCTGCGAGCGGCTGATGCTCGACGAAGGGTGGGGCGGCCCGCTCGACCGCGTCGCGCACCTGAAGAAGCAGATGGAAAACATCGCGCGAACGATCGCGGACATCCGCGTCCACACGAAGGGGACCTCCCGCGAGGAGCTGACCCGGTTCCTGCGCGACGATGCCGTGCAGGACGCGCAGTTCTCCTCGAACATGTGGACCCGCGCGATCACGAGCGCGCCTCAACTCACGTTCTACTACCTCGGTTACCGGGAGGTTCGCGGCCTGTTCGACGACGTCCGCCGCGCGCGCGGGCCCGCCTTCCGCCTGCGCGACTTCATGGACGCGATGATGGAGGACGGCCCGGTGCCGGTCGCGCACTACCGGGAGAAGATGCTGGGAAAACGGTGAGATTGCCGATGCGAGCCCGCCGATGACGGCGCCTCGTGCCACCGGCGGGATCGAAGAAGGACCGGGCTTCGCCGGTTGAGGTCATCGCCAGCGCGGCTCGGGCCGGGGGGAAGGTGGGTGGCCCGCCGGGTCAACCATGGGTCTGGTCCACTCCGGCGACGTCCGCCGCCGGTCGGATCGTGTAGAGAGTCTCTCCTTCCACGGGATGGCCCGCGTCCGCCCAGCCGTCGAGGCCTCCCTCGAGCGGCCGCACCTTCATGAATCCCTTGTCCATCAGGAGGCGAGCCACACGGGCCGCCGAGGCTTCGTTCGGTCAGGTGCAGTAGAGGACGATTTCCCGGTCGAGAGGGAGCTGAGCGATCGAGGAGTCGATCTCCTCGAGGACGAGGCGCACCGCTCCCGGGATCCGCCGCGGATCGCCCTGGACGGCGGCCCGGTTGCGGACGTCGACGATCACCGGCGCCCTTCCGGCGTCGATCAGGCTGCGAAGCTCCGCCACGGAGATCCGCGCCATCCGGAGGAAGCGGTAGAAGCGCCGCCGTTGCCACCATTTCCACCCGACGAATGCCGCGAGGAGGAGCGCCGCGATCACGAGCGCCCAGAACCCGAGCCCCTCGAGGAGCTCCGCCACGCGATCGATCGCCCTGTGGAAGACGATTCCGGCGGCCACGCCGGAGCCGGCCCAGACGAGCGCGCCCCCGGCGTCGAACAGCGCGAAGCGGAGAAACCCGACGCGCAGCGCCCCCGCGAGCGGCGGAGCGACCGTCGAGAACCCGGGGATGAACTTCGCGTAGAGGAGCGAGCCGACCCCGTGCCGCTCGAAGAGCGACTCCGTCTGGCGCACGCACGAATCGGGAGAAAGCGAGATCCCGCACACCGTCTTCAGGATCCGGTACCCGTGCCGGCGTCCGAGGACGTACCAGAGGGAGTCCGCGATCAGTGAGGCGCCGACCGCGAGGGCGAGGAGAGCCACCGTCGACAGACGCCCTCCGGCCGAGAGCGCGCCCGCCGCGACCAGGGTCGGAATCGCGGGGACCGGGAGACCGAGCTGCTCCAGCAGGACGTTGGCGAAGACGAGCGGCAGACCGTGCCGCGCGAGCTGCTCGATCAGCGCGTGCACGGCGCAACCCGGGTCGACGCGGCGGGATTTCGGGACAACATCGCGCGGTAGCTTACCGCGGCGGGGTCACTCCTCGGATTGGCCCTCGTGAGTCTCGGGGTCGGAGGCGGGCTCCGAGTAGCCGCACTTCGAGCAGCGGAAGAATTCTTCCACCAGCGCCCTGTCGATGAGCGGAACGAGGAACACCTCTCCGCACTGAGGGCATTTCTTGGCGATTCGCGGCTCGCTCATGGACGGCCTCCCCATCCGACCGTCGATCAAAAGTTGTATTTGTTCGCTAACCGCAATCCGCACGCCAAGGCGGTATTGCAGAATTTTACTTCTATTTCAACGATTTAGAACGCAATCCCGGCGGGCGCCGATTGATTTTCTGTCAGCCGCCCGATCCCGGCGGTGACAAAAAGACGCACTCAGCCCCCGCCGGCAGCGGCGATGTGTCGCGCCCTCCGGGCGCGGTGTTCGGCGACCGCGAAGACCAGCGTCAGCCAGGCGAAGCCGATCGTCCAGCCGCCCAGGACGTCCGTCGGCCAGTGAACGCCCAGCGCCACGCGGGACGACCCGACGAGGACGACGGCCGCAAATCCCGTGGCGAGGTACGCGGCGGCATGACGTCCCCGTTTCGCCGAGGCGGCCGCAAGGCCGGCGACCGAACCGAAGAACGCCGCGGACAATGCCGAATGGCCGCTGGGAAACGAGTATCCGATCGCGTGGGCGAGCGGATCGAAGAGCCCCGGCCGCGCCCGATGGAAGAAACGCTTGAAGAGCTGCACCCAGATGACCGCGCCCGCAATGGACACGAGGAAAGCCCGAAGGCGGCGCCACGCCCGGATCCGGCCGAGGAAGAGAGCCACCGCGAGCGATCCGGCGGCGATGAAGGTCGTGCTCCCGAAGAAGGAGACGACGCGGAGGGCCGCCGTGAGCGGCGCGGCGATCCAACCGTGCACGCCGAGCTCGATCCGGCGATCGAGCGGCCCTCCGAGAGGAAGGCGCGCGGCCGCCCGCGCGAGCGCGGTGAAGGCGACCGCGAGAACGGCCGCGATCGCGAAGAGGCTCTCCGCCTGATGCCAGGCGCGCGGACTCGGGCGCGTCACGCGGGCGAGCTCATGCCGGAATCTCGGCGCCCGAGCCGGGTTACTTCTCCAGCAGGTCGAGGAGCACCGCCACTTCGGACCGGATCCCCGTCGTGATGGTCGCCTTTCGGTCGGGCGCGAAGAGCGCCGAATGGAGGGAAGGAAGCCGCCTCCCCTCCCGTCTCGCGGACTCCCAGGCTGCCGGTTCGGCGGCCCCGAGACGGTAGATCACGGACGGGACTCCGGCGCGGCCGAACTCGCTGAAGTCCTCGGACGCCGTCTCGGGCGGGAGCGCCGAGACTTTCTCGTTCCCGAGCTCGCGCCGGAGCGCCGCCGCGACCCTCTCCGTGAGCGCCGGGTCGTTGACCGTGACGTTCGAGCTCACGTCCACGATCTTCACCTCCGGAGGTTTCGGGGCGGCCGCCGCCTCGGCTTCCGCCTTGGCGATGCGGGCGATCCCGGCGAGAAGCCGCTGCCGGACCTCCTCGCGAAACGCCCGGACCGTGAGCTGAAGACGCACTTCGTCCGGGATGATGTTGTGCTTGGTTCCCCCGTGGATCGAGCCGACGGTGACGATCGCGGGGTCGAGAGGGTCGTTCTCCCGGGAAACGAGGGTCTGGAGCGCGAGCACCGTCCGCGCGGCGATCACGATCGGATCGACGCTCGCCTCCGGATGCGCGCCGTGAGCGCCCTTCCCGAAGATGGTGAGGTCGACGGAATCCGCGCTCGAGAGCGCGGGACCGGACGTATAGCCGACCGAGCCCGACGGCAGCGTGGGGATGTCGTGCAGCGCGATCACCGCGTCGGGTTTCGGGAAGCGCGTGAAGAGCCCGTCGTCGAGCATCGCGCGGGCGCCGATCCCCCGCTCTTCGGCGGGCTGCGCGATCACGACGAGCGTCCCGGTCCACCGGGACCTCTCGCGGGAGAGAAACGTCGCGGTACCGAGCCAGGCGGCCATGTGGACGTCGTGCCCGCACGCGTGCATCACGCCGACATCCCGCCCGGAGTCGTCCTTCGTCCGTTCCCGGCTCGCGTACGGCAGCCCGGTCTTCTCCTCGAGAGGGAGCGCGTCGAGCTCGGTCCGGAGCATCGCGGTCTTCCCGGGACCGTTGCGGAGGACCCCCACGACGCCGGTTCCGCCCACGTGCTCGGTGACTTCGAAGCCGAGCTTCCGGAGATCGCCCGCGAGGATCGATGCCGTGCGCGTCTCGTGGAGAGAGAGCTCGGGGTGCCGGTGGATGTCCAGATATACCGGCTCCATCTCCGAATACAGCGCCTCGAGCTTCGCCGCCGGGATCGCCGGTTCGGCACGGCCGGTTCGCGCGCCCACGAACGCCGCGAGGATCAGGATGCCCCACCTCTTCATCGGGTTCCTCCGGCGGGGATTATCGCAGACGAGCCGGGACGAGGTGGCAGAACGATTGCAGTCCCCGGGAGGCATGCTTCGAACTCGAGACCGAACGGCAGCGGCTGAGCCCGCACCGATCCGAACGGCGGCGCGGGCGCAATTCGTCCGGCTGCTGCGCGACGAGTCCGAGGAAGTGGGGGCCGAGATCCACTACCGCTCGGGCGACGGCGAGCAGACGAAGGTCTTCTTTCGGGACCGGGAGAGCCTTCGCGCGCATATCGGCGAGCTGCGGCGCGCGGGCGCCGACGTCGTCGAAGAGGAGACCGCCCTCAACGCGATGATCGCGGCCGGGAGGCCGGGAAACTGAGGGGGAAAACGGGAGAGTCGTCCCAGCGCCGCGACGAGGAGTGGGAATTCGGCTTCCCGGAATGGCGTCTCTCCGGTCCTCGATACGCCGTCGTCAACCGGCGGCGCCGGTCGGAAAAGCACGACGCGCAGTAGTACTTCCCTCCCATCGGGAAGAGGTGGAGCGTCTCGTGGCACCGCTCACAGATCCCGTTCACGGCTTTTCTTTCCTCGTCGTTCCGCTTTCGACACTTCGGCACGCAAGAAATCGGCCAGTCAATCGCAGTGCTCCCGGACGAGCGCCATCAGCCGAACGGGGTCGAAGGGCTTGAGAAGGAAGCCCTGGAAGTTGAGGTCCGCCTCCCGGCCGGCGAGATCGCTCGTTCCGCTCAGCATGATGACCGGGATCTTCGCGAGTTCCGGATCGCGGTTGCGGAGCTCGAGGAATTCCAGGCCGTTCATCACGGGCATCTTCAGGTCGAGGAGAACCAGGCACGGGCGCGGCGACGCGCGGAGCCGCTCCCACCCTTCGGCGCCGTCTCCGGCCGCCGTCACCTCCGCTCCCTCCCCGCGGAGGATCTCGACGAGGACTTCGCGCACCTCCTCGTTGTCTTCGACGACCAGAACCGGGCTCATCCCGCTCCTTCCGTTCACGCCGGAAACGATCGGTCGTTTCCGCCGACGGGAATTGCAGATTGAGTGCCATTCCGGAACGCCTCCTTTGGAATTCCCGCCCGGGTGAACGAGATCTTGCTTGGTGGGGGCAGAGAGATTCGAACTCTCAAGGGATTGCTCCCAACAGGTCCTAAGCCTGTCGCGTATGCCAGTTCCGCCATGCCCCCGGGTCCGCAGGATAACCGCAACGGCCGAAGCGGGCATGGCGCTGTCGGCAATGCTCTGGAAGGAACCGGCGGTCGCGCGCAGGGCTACGTGGATGGACCGGCGCTCCCGGCGCCGCGCTACTGCTGGAGCGTCAGGGTGATCGACGCCTCGGCGTCGCCCGCATGGACCTCGTCCGAGGTCAGCTCCGCGGTCACGGTCACCGGCACGTTGTTCGTGCCGCCGCCGAGCGTGCCGTGCAGATGGATCGTGCCCGAGGACTGCGAGTTCTTGTCGATGGTGCCGAAGGAGAAGTCGGCCGTCCCGCCGTTGGCTCCATTCGACGAGGAGACCGTTCCCCCGCCCGAGGTCACCTCGGCGGACTCGATGACGATGGGCGGCGGAAGGACGACGTGGACGTGGACGTCGTGCAGGACCGAGAAGCCGAGGTTCCGTGCCTTGACGTCGACGTTGAAACTCTCCCCCGACGCCACCGGTGCCGACGGCCCCCCGAGCTCCACCTGTGCGAGCGAGCCGCCCGTCGGGGTCGTCCCGTGATCGCTGTTGTCGTTGCAGGCGACCCCGCTCGCCAGCGCAAAGGCCGCCGCGGCGAAGATCGTCGAGAAGCGTCGAAATCCCCTCATGCCCGGCGGTAGCAGCAACCCCGGTGCCAGTATTCCGCGGGGTGGGTCCGGAATGAACGCTCTTCGCGATCCGAGTCCCGCGAGCGTCGTGAATGCGACGGATGGTGAGGCGTCAGGGAATCGAACCCTGAACCTAGAGATTAAGAGTCTCTTGCTCTGCCAATTGAGCTAACGCCTCAACGGAGCCGGAGGATACGGGAAAGGACCGGGTCGCGCAAGAGCGGAGCTCCTCGGCCGATCGATCCCGGAGATCGCTTCGCTCCGCTCGCGACGACGGAGAGCTTTCGGGAGAATTTCGAAACTTTCGTCGACCCGCGGGAGGCGCGCCTCTTACCCGCCGCCGACGAAGGTCACCACTTCCAGGTCGTCCCCCTCGTGCAGCACCGTCTCCGCGTACTGCGTCTTCGGCAGGATCTCGCGGTTGTATTCGACCGCGACGCGCGGCATCGAGACGCCGAGCGAAGCGAGGAGATCGGCGACGCGCGTGTCGGGTCCGACCGCCCGGGGCTCGCCGTTGACGCGGATGCGGACTTCTGCCGCCGCTCCGCTCACCCTCGATGCCTCAGGAGGTACTTGATCTCGTTGCTTCCCGTTTCCGACGTGGCCTGGATGATCAGCGCCGCGTTCCCGTTGCGGTAATCGGGAAGCTTGCAGTGCGCGATGCACGAGCCGTCGGAGGCGGTCTTCCCCTGGAACACGACGGTCGGCTTGTCCACGGTCGAGATGATCTTGACGAGGATCGCCGCCCCGATGATCGGCCGGCGGGAGAGCGACGTCTCGGCCTTGACGCGGATCTCGACGTTCTCTCCCAGATAGAACTCGGGAGAGGAGTAGAGCGTCAGGTCGAGATGCTCCTGGGAAACCTCGGAAGCGAGATAGTCGAGGATCACCTGGTCGAGCGTCTTCTCGTCCGCCTTGGCCGTCCGGTCGACGACGACCGCCCCCGCGGGAATGTCGATCGAGCCGCTCGAGGGTGCCACGAGCACCGCCTCGAAGGAATCCTCCTTCGGGGCCTTCGCCGCGGCTCCGCTCGTGGTATCGAACCGGCCGCGCTGCACCGCGGCGATCATCTTGCGGTGCTGCGATTCCATCATTTCCTGAACGGCGGCCGTCCCCCCGCCGTTCCGGATCGAATCGCCGTAGGGAGTCTTCTTCGAGGCGATGATCTCCCCGCCGACGTAGACGAGGGATTCGACGAACGGGTTGTCCTCGCCCTTGTCTTCCGTCTGCACGTGGAATACCCGGTCGCCGTGCTTGATGTCCGTGTTGAATCCGGTGATCACGCGCTTCTCCGCACCGCGCGGATTTTATCCCAGCGAGGGGAACTCCGCCGGCTTCGCTACGCGATGGCTTCGAACTCGGCGGTGAAATGCCGGAGGTAGGGCGCCTGCTTGACGATCCTCACGCCGCCGATCGCGCTCCGATTCCGGAAGCATTCGAGCACCACTTCCGCGACGTAGTCGAGGTGCGTGTTCGAGTAGACCCGCCGCGGAATGGTGAGCCGGACGAGCTCGAGCTCCGGAGCGATCTCCTGGCCCGTTCGGGGGTCTCGCCGGCCGAACATCACCCCTCCGATCTCGACGGAGCGGACTCCCCCTTCGCGGTACAGCGCGACCGAGAGCGCCTGCGCGGGGTACTGCGACGAGGGAAGGTGCGGCAGGAAGCGCCGGGCGTCGAGATACACGGCGTGTCCTCCGACCGGCCGGACGATCGGAACGCCGCCGTCCACCAGACGCTGCCCGAGCCGGCGGACCTGCCCGATGCGGAAGTGGAGGTAGCGCTCGTCGAGCACTTCGCGGAGCCCGCGGGCGACGACTTCGAGGTCGCGTCCCGCGAGGCCGCCGTAGGTTGGAAAGCCCTCGATGAGGACGAGCTTGTTCTTCAGGCTCTGGACCCAGGTGTCGTGGCGCAGCGCGAGGAAGCCGCCGATGTTGGCGAGCCCGTCCTTCTTCGCGCTCATGGTGCACCCGTCGGCGAAGGTGAAGATCTCGCGCACGATCGAGATGACCGACCAGTTCTGGCACGCGGGCTCCCGCTCGCGGATGAAATACGCGTTTTCGGCGAAGCGACAGGCGTCGATGATCAGGGGAACGTCGTGCTTCTCGCACGCGGCCTTCACGGCGCGGACGTTCTCGAGGGAGACGGGCTGTCCGCCCCCGGAGTTGTTCGTCATCGTGAGCATGACGAGGGGAACCCGGCCGGGGTTCTTCTGGAGCGTCTCCGCGAGGCGGCCGACGTCCATGTTTCCCTTGAACGGGTAGTCGGAATCGAGGTCCTTCGCCTCCGGAACGACGAGGTCGAGCGCGACGCCGCCGTTGGCCTCGATGTTGGCCCGCGTCGTGTCGAAATGCGTGTTGTTGGGGACGATCCAGCCGGGCTTAAGCACCGTCGAGAAGAGAAGGTTCTCGGCGACCCTCCCCTGATGCGTGGGGATCACGAAGGGAAAGCCGAAGATCTCCCGGACCGTCGTCTCGAAGGAGAAGAAGTTCCGGCTCCCCGCATACGACTCGTCGCCGCGCATCATCGCCGCCCACTGCTCGTCGGACATCGCCGAGGTTCCCGAGTCCGTCAGGAGATCGATGAACACGGCCTCCGAGGGAACCGCGAAGAGGTTGTAACCGGCCTTCTTGAGATGCTTCTCCCGCGCCCGGCGATCGAGGAGCTGGATCGACTCCACGACCTTGACGCGCCACGGCTCGGGAAGGATCCGGGAAAGATCGTCGGTCATCGGGCCGCGATTATCGCATTCTCGACGACGTCCCCGACCGAGATCCCGCCGCGGTAGTTGCCGAGGAAGCGCAGCCCCGGGAGCGCCGCCTCCGCCTCCGCGAGCGCCCGCATCCGCGCGCCGTGCCCCGCTTCGTACTGCGGGATCGCCGCGGCATAGCGCGTCGTTCGGAGGATCTCGACGGCCTGCGTCGAGCCGAGAGCGCGGCGGGCGTCCGCGTCGACCGCGTCGGCGACGGCCCGGTCGTCGAGCCTCGCGCCCCCGGGATTGCGCCGTCCGCCCAGAAAAAACGTCAGCAGGACCTTCCCGGCGGGAGCCCGCCCGGGAAAGAGGGCCGAGCTCCAGACGGCGCCGAGGACGGGCTCGCCGGGACGCGGCGCGAGGAGATGGCCGAATCCGAGGGGGGGCCGCGCGAAGGCGGGGGCCGCCCAGGCGCAATGCGCGACGCATACCTCGGGCGCGGCGATCTCGGAAAGCGCGCGAGACGCCGCGGGGGCCGCCGCCGCGACGATGCGGGCCGCGGCGGCGGCGGGCGCGGCCACGACGACCCGGCGGGCCAGCCGGTTTCCGTCGTCGGAAGCGAACAGCCGCCATCCGTCGCCCGTCCGCTCGATCCGCTCGACCGCGACGTTCGCCCGGAACCTCTCGCCGAGCCCCTTCGCGAGCGCGCGCGGGAGCGTTCCGAGGCCGGACGCGAACGACATCAATCCCTTCGGCTTCGGCCCCGCCGGCTTCGGCCCCTTCTTCCGGGACTTCCAGAACCCGCCGATCACGCTGCCGTGCTCGCGCTCGAGCTCGACGAGCTTCCCGAAGGCGTCCGCCGCGGTGAGCTTCCGCGCATCCCCGGCGTAGATTCCCGAAACGAAGGGCTCGAGGAGCTTCCCGGCGATCGCCGGCCCGAAGCGCCGGGCGACGAAATCGTAGGCGCTCTCGTCCCCGGTGGCCGCGCGCCCGCGCACGAAGGGCTCCGCCGCCGCGCGGAGCATCGCCCACGGCGACAGCACGCCGAACGGGATCTTCCGGAGGCGTCCGCCGATCTCCACGAAACGCGGGAGGCGCGGATCGGAAAAACGCATCTCCTCCGCGATGCCGAGCTCGGCGGCCAGGGCGAGGAGGGCGGGAGTCGGCCGTACCGTATTCGGTCCGAGCTCGAGGAGATACCCGTCCTGCTCGACCGTCCGGACGACTCCGCCGGGAAGGGCGCCGCTCTCGAGAAGGACGACGTCCGCTCCCGCGCGGACGAGCGCATGGGCGTGGACGAGCCCGGAGAGGCCCCCGCCGATCACGACGGTCTCGATCTCGTTCACTGCCAGAACTCCTTCCGCTCGTCGATCATGCGGGCGAGCGACGCCAGGAACGCGGGGTGCGCGTTCAATCCCGGCGTCCGGCGGAAATGCGCGATCCCCGCGTCGGCCGCCGCGCGCGCGAAGAGCTGGTCGATTTCGAACAGCGTCTCGATGTGGTCGGTCACGAACGCGATCGGGACGACGAGCACCTGCTTCTCCCCTTTTCGTCCCAGCTCGGCGAGGACGTCGGCGGTCTGGGGACCGAGCCACTCGACCGGGCCGAGCTTCGACTGGTACGCGAGTCCCGTCCGGCGCTCCGGGCCGATCTCCCGCGCGATCGCGGCCACGGTCTGCCCGATCTCCCGTTCGTAGGGATCGTTCTCCTCGGTGACGAGCTTCTTCGGGATCGAATGCGCCGAGAAGAGGACGTAGGTCGCGCCCGGCGCCGTGTCGGGGAACGCCGCGAGCTCCCGCCGGATGAGATCGGCGTGGGCCGCGACGAAGCCGGGGTCGGCCGGAAACGAGCCCGTCTCGAGCAGCGTCGCCACTCGCGCGTACCGGTGCACGGCTTCCCGCGATCGGTCGAGCGCCCCCTTCGTCGTCGTCAGGGAGTACTGCGGATAGAGGGGAAGCGCGAGGAACCGGCGGCAGCCGCCCGCCGCCAGCTCGGCCACGACGTCCTCGACCAGCGGCCGGGAGCAGGTCATCGCGGTCCGCACGGCGACGTCGCGGCCGCGAGAGCGCAGGAGGGCCTCGACTCCCGCGGACTGCTCGTCCGTCAGGCGCCGGATCGGTGAGCCCCCGCCGATCGCGGCGTACATCTTCTTCGAGGTTCCGGCGCGGCTCAGAGCGATGGATGCGGCGATCGCCCGCCGGAGGATCCCGGAGCGGACGCGGATCACCTCGGGATCGGCGAAGAGCCGATAGAGGAATCCCCGCACGTCCGCGAGCGTCTCGGGCCCGCCCAGCTGCAGGAAGAGAACGGCGCGATCCGTCATTCCGCCGGGCGCAGATCCGCCCGCCCGCCGGAGAGCCGGGCGAGAAGGCGGAGTGATCGCGCCGGAGCGTGTCGCGACGCGCGCGAAGCGCCAAGCCGGATCACAGCGTGCGGGAGAACATCGGCTTCTCGGAGGCGGCCGCCAGGTATGCGTCGAACGGCATCGCCAGGTTCCGCAGGAAGATCCGGCCGAGCGACGTCGCGCGGATCTCCCGGTCGGAGATCTCGACGAGGCCGTCCTCCCGGCACTCCTCGAGCTTCGCGAGCGCGTCGCCGAACGTCTCGTCGAAGGGCACGCCGAACTGCTCCTCGATCTCGGTCTTGACGATCACTCCGTGGCAGAGGAGGTTCTGGATGACGACCCGCCGCAGCCGGTCGTCGGCGGAGAGCCGGAAGCCGCGCATCGTCGCCGGGCCGCCGCGCTCCATGGCCGCGCGATAGGCGGGGAGGTCGCGCTGGTTCTGGACGTACGCGTCGGCGATTCCGCCGATCGAACTCATCCCGAGGCCGAACAGGTCCGTGCCCGCCTTCGTGGTGTAGCCCTGGAAGTTCCGCCAGAGCGTGCGGTTGCGGCGCGCCCGCGCGAGTTCGTCGTCGGGCCGCGCGAAGTGGTCCATCCCGATGTACTCGTACCCCGATTCCGTGAAGCGGGAGAGCGCGGTCCGGAAGATCTCGAACTTCTCGCGCTCGGTCGGGAGCTTCGGTTCGTTGACGCGCTGGTGCTTCTTCATCCACGGCACGTGCGCGTAGGAATAGACGGCGAGCCGGTCCGGGCCGATCGAGAGGATCTTGTCGATCGTCCGGCGAAACGATTCGGGCGTCTGGAACGGGAGCCCGAAGATCAGGTCCATGTTCACGCTCTGGAAGCCGAGGGAGCGCGCCGCCTCGACGAGGTCGCGGGTGGCTTCGTACGGCTGGACGCGGTTGACGGTCTCCTGCACCTTCGGATCGAAATCCTGGACGCCCATCGAGAGGCGGTTGAATCCCCCCTTGCGCAGCACTTCGAGGTGCGCGCGCGTCGTCACGCGCGGATCGATCTCGACGCCGAGCTCGGCGTCGGGCGCGAACGTGAAGGCGCCGTGGAGCGCCTCGGCGAGCCGATCGAGCCGCTCCGGATCGAAGTACGTCGGCGTTCCCCCGCCGTAGTGGAGCTGGACGACGGGCCGCGACCGATCGACCCGCTCGGCGAGCCACGCGATCTCCTTCCGGAGAAGCGCGAGGTATCCCTCTTCGGTCCGGTGATTCTTCCCGGTGATGACGACCGTGCAGCCGCAGAAGAAGCAGAGCTTCTCGCAGAACGGCAGGTGCAGATACAGCGAGAGAGGCGCCGGCGCCTCGGCCGCGTTCGATTCCGCGATCAGCTTCTCGTAGTCCGGCGGGCCGAAATCGTCCCGCCACGACGGCGCCGGCGGATAAGAGGTGTAGCGGGGTCCCGCCACGTTGTACTTGTGGAGCAGCTCGTAGGGAACGTCGTTCATGATTTCCCCCGCACCGCGTCGTAGTACGCGGAGACGGATTCGATCGGAGTCTCCGGCAGGATGCCGTGTCCGAGGTTGACGATGTGGCCGAGCCCGCCCGTCTCGGCCATGATTTCCGCCACGCGCGCCGCGACGGATTCCGGCGTCCCGAAGAGCAGGGCCGGATCGAGATTTCCCTGGAGCGCCCGGCCGGGAAGCCGCCGCCGCACTTCCCCGAGCGAGCAGCGCCAGTCGATCGACAGCACGTTCGCCCCGGTTTCCGCCGCCGCTTCGAGGATCCCGGCGATTCCGTTGACGAAATAGATGACGGGCTTGCCGAGCCGTTCGAGCTTCGCGATCGCGTCCCGCACGTACGGTAGCGCGAATTCCCGGTACTCGGCGGGCGAGAGCTCCCCCGCCCACGTGTCGAAGAGCTGGACCGAGTCGGCGCCCGCCTCGAGCTGGGCCGCCAGGTAGGCGGCGACCATTCCCGAGAGCTTCGTCAGGAGCGCTCGCAGCGCCCGCGGCTCGCGCGTCATCATCCTCTTGATCACCGTGAAGTTCCGGGAGCCTCCCCCCTCGACCAGATAGGAGGCGAGCGTCCACGGCGCGCCGGAGAACCCGAGGAGCGCGGCCGAATCTCCGACCGAGGCCCGAAGCGAACGGAGGATGTCCATCACGAAACGGGTCTCCCCCTCGGGATCGAACCCCCGAAGCGCCTCGACGTCGGCGGCGGTCCGCACGGGACGGCCGAGCTTCGGCCCCCCGTCGTCGATCTCGACGGGCGCGCCCATCGCGCGGATCGGCACGAGGATGTCCGAAAAGAGGATCACGGCATCCGGCCGGAACCGCTCGAACGGCTGGAGCGACACCTCGACGGCGGCTTCGACGTCTTCGCAGAGCCCGAAGAAAGAGAGCCTTTCCCGCACTTTGCGGTACTCGGGCAGATACCGGCCGGCCTGGCGCATCATCCACGCCGGCGGACGATCGACCGCCAGGCCTCGCGCGGCATCGAGAAACCGGCGGCGCGGCGTGATCGTTTCCATCATCGTTTTCGATTCTATGCTGCCGCTCCGGGAGCGAATGATCCGTTTGCACCATTTGCTCCCTTCCGATCCCCGCTACAATCGACCGCGTGATCAGCGCCGCGCTCCTGGGAATCGCCGCCCTCGCTTTCTATGGCGCGGCCGAAGGGTTTTCCATCGCCTCCCTCCGGAAGAACTCCGACGCGCTGGCGCGCGGGACGACGATCCTCCTCGTCTCGGGGCTCCTCTGCCACTTCGCCGCGCTGCAGGTCCGCGCCCGGAAGCTCCATTCGGTCCCCTACCGCGACCTCTCCGACTCGATGTCCTTTTTCGCGTGGATGATCGCCGTCACCTACGTCTTCCTCTTCTTCCGCCACCGGGAGCGGTCGACCGGTCCTTTCCTGATTCCGCTCGTCATCCTTTTCCAGGTCATCTCGCTCCTGACGCGCCCGGCGACGCTGCCGGCCCGGAAGGAGCTCTCCGGATCGCTCTTCGCCTTTCACGTGACGACGGCGATCCTCGGCTACGCGGCTCTCTCCCTGTCGTTCATCCTCGCGCTGCTGTATCTCGTCCAGAACCGGCAGCTCCGGCAGCGCCGGACGGGTCTCCTCTTCTCGCGCCTTCCCGCCCTCGACGTTCTCGACCGGATGGAGCACACCGCCGTCGCGGTGGGTGTGGCCGCCCTCGCCGTCTCGCTCACCCTCGGCATGGTCTGGGCGCAGAAGAACTGGGGCACCGTCTGGGACGCGAAGCTCGGGGCGACCCTCCTCGTCCTCGTCGTCTATGCCGTCGCGCTGTTTTCTTCGCCCCTCGGACTGAAAGGGAAGAAGACGGCGTTCGTCTCGATCTTCGGGTTCTCGCTGGTGCTCTTCTCGTACACCATCGTGAACCTGTTCGTCAGCAAAGGACACGTGTTCCGATGATCGCTCCGATGGAATCGCCGCTCGTTCTCGTCGGCTGGGACTTCCGCCGCACGCCGATCTCGATCCGCGAGCGCCTCGCCTTCACCCCGGACTCGATCCGCGAGGCGCTCGCCCACATCACCCGCCAGGGCGTTCTCTCCGAAGGGGTGATCGTCTCGACCTGCAACCGCAGCGAGATCTACGGCGTGGGGACGACGGCCGACGTCGAAGAGGCGGTGACCGAGTTCGTCGCCGGCTTCCACCGCCTCCCCAAACCCGACATCCTCGGGAGCCGGTACGGCCTCTCGGGGCCGGACGCGGTGCGGCACCTCTTCCGCGTCGCCGCCGGCCTCGAATCGCTCGTCCTCGGCGAGGACCAGATCCTCGCGCAGGTGCGCGAGGCGCTGCGGGTCGCGTCGGCCGCCGGGGCGACGCGCTCGGTTCTCCACCGCCTCTTCCAGCAGGCCTGCGCCGCCGGAAAGCGCGTCCGCTCCGAGACGGGGGTGGGCACGCGCGCCACGTCGATCCCCGGCGTGGCCCTCGAACTCGCGCGCAAGGTCTACGAGGACATCGACAAACGCTCGTTCCTGATCGTCGGCGCGGGCGACATCGCCGCGATCTTCTACGACCTGCTCGTCGGGAGGGGCGCGCGGACGATCGACGTCGTGAACCGGTCCTTCGACCGCGCGCAGGCGCTCACCTCCCGCGGCGGCACCCCGCGGCGATGGGACGAGCTCCCCGCCCGGCTCCCGCACGCCGACGTCGTCGTCTGCGCCACCGCGAGCCCGACGCCCCTCTTCGGCGCCGCGGAAGCCTCGGCCGCGCTCGACGCGCGCCGCGGACGTCCCGTCCTCTTCCTCGACCTCGGCGTCCCGCGGAACATCGACGAGAAGGTTTCCTCGGTCGAGAACGCGTTTCTCTACGCCGTCGACGATCTCAAGGAGATGGCGGCGCGGAATCTCGCCGACCGGGAGAAGGACATTCCGAAGGCGGAGGCGATCCTGGAGGAGGAGCTCGCCGATTTCCTCTCCTGGTACGGCTCGCTCGCCGTCGTGCCGACCGTGACCTCGCTCCGGCGCCGCTTCGAGCGCGTCCGCGAGGAGGAGTTCGACCGGCAGCTCTCCCGTTTCGAGCGCGTAGCGCCCGAAGACCGCGAGAAGATCCGGCTGCTGGCCCAGTCGATGGTCCGGTCGCTCCTGCGCCGGCCGACCGTCGCGCTCAAGGAGGAATCCGACCCCGTCCGGAGGGTGGAGCGCGCCGAAGCGATCCGGCACGTGTTCGGACTCGAGGACGAGGGCGGCTCCGAGTGAGGCTCCGCCTCGGGACCCGCGGATCGACGCTCGCCAGGACCCAGTCGGGGCTCGTCGCCGACTGGCTCCGCTCGCGAGGCGCGGAAGTGGAGATGATCCTGATCAAGACGACCGGCGATCGCCTTTCCGAGCTGCACCAGCCGATCGAAGGAAAGGGGATCTTCACGAAGGAGCTCGACGAGGCGCTCTTCGACGGCCGGATCGACCTCGCCGTCCACAGCATGAAGGATCTGCCTTCCGAGCTCCCGCCGGGACTCGAGGTCGCCGCCATTCCGGAGAGGGAAGACGCCAGGGACGTCCTCGTGACGCGCGACGGAGCGCCCCTCGCGGCGCTCCCGCCGGGGGCCGTCGTCGGGACGGGGAGCCCGCGCCGCGCGGGTCAGATTCGCGCCCTCCGGCCGGACCTCGCCTGCGCCGAGGCGCGAGGCAACGTCGACACGCGCCTCCGCCGGCTCCGGGAGGGAGCGTGGGACGCGATCGTCCTCGCCCGCGCGGGACTCCGGCGGCTCGGCCGCGACGCGGAGGCCACGCAGATCCTCGAAATTTCCGAGATGGTTCCCGCGGTCGCCCAGGGCGCGCTCGCGATCACGACGCGGCAGGGCGAGCCCCTCGAACCCGTGCGCGCGCTCGACCACGCGCCGACGCGCGCCGCCGTCCTCTGCGAACGCCGGGTCCTGCGCGAGCTCGAAGGGGGCTGCCGGGCTCCCGTCGCCGCCCATGCGACGGTCGCCTCGGGGAAGCTCGCTCTCGCGGCCGCCGTGATGTCGCTCGACGGCTCGACCGTGATCCGCGTGGATCGCGAAGGCTCCGCGGGCGATCCGGAGGCGCTGGGCGGCGAGGCCGCATCCGCCCTGCTCGCGCGCGGCGCGGCGGCCCTCGTCGCGGCCGCACGGGTCCCGGCATGAAGTCCTTCCGCCGTTCCGCGCTGGTCGTCTATTCCGGCGGAAAGCCGTTCGCTTACGAGGACACGTTCGCGGCGAAAGGTTTCGGCCTCCGCGCCGTCCCGAGCCACCGCATCGAGATCACGTCGCAGGCGTTCCCGGCGGGGCATCGCGTGGACCGCGTGATCTTCACGAGCCGCAACGCCGTGGACATCCTGCGCCGGGGCGGGGCCGTGTTCCCCCCGGCCGCGCGGTACCACGCGGTCGGCGCATCGACCCGCGTCGCGCTCGACAAGCTGGGACTCGCCGCGGACGCGCCGGAGGACGCTTCCGCCTCGTCTCTCCTCGCGGCGCTCCCGGAATCGCTCGCCGGCGAGTACGTCTTCTGGCCGCACGGCGATGACGCCGACCTCGCGCTCATCGAGAACCTGAAGCAGCGGGGCGCGACCGTCTATGCACCGACGGTCTACCGGAAGGTCAGGCTCCGGTTCCCGGCCGATCTCTCGGCGCCGATCGCCGAGCGGGCGTTCTCCGCCTTCGCCTGCACGTCGGCCGCCGCGGCGCGATGGCTGTTCGAGGGCCGCTCGCCGGAAGAGCGCAAGGCGCTCGGGTCGGTGCCGGCCGCGGTCCTCGGCGCGAGCACCGCGAGCGAGCTCGAGCGTCTCGGCGTGAAGAGGACCGTCGCCGTCCCCGACGCATCGTTCGATTCGCTCGCCGCGACCCTGATCAAGATCCTTCAGCGCTCGAAGAGGTAGAACGCCCGGCCGTTCTCGAGGGCGAGCGCGCTCGCTTCCCAGCCTCGCGCCATCAGGTCCTCCGCCCGGCGGCGCAGTGCGAATCGGGCGCGGCGCGCGCCGGCAGGATCCGACCGGTAGAGTTTCGGAGCACCCGTCGGGATTTCGACGCTCGTCCGGCCCGACTCCGGATCGCGGCCGAAGCGAAACGGAACGGCGCCTTCGAGCGTCGGCTCCGGGAACTCTTCTCCCGCCGCCACCCGCCTCACGTCGGGAGCGTCGAGCTCCCAGAACACCTCGAAGCGGTCGGTCGGCAGGTCCGCGTAGATCCCGCCGATCGGACCGTAGAAATCCCGGAGATACCGCCGCGCCCGGGCGCGAAGGCGCACGAGGTTCAACCGCGCGTTCTTGACGAGCAGCGGGTCGTACGTCCAGGTCACGAGCCCGATTCCGCGCGCGAGGCACCATTCGCGCTGGAAGAGCTTGAGCCGCTTCGAGAGGCCCCGTCCCTGGACGTCGGGCCGGACCGCGAGGAGGTGGGAATGCTGTGCGCGGCGGCCGACGATCTCGCGAGGGAAGCCGTGGACGAATCCGAGCAGGTCCTTTCCCCGGAACGCGCCGGCCGTGAGGCCCCCGGCGTGCGTGATGGCGATGAGGTCCGCGACCGACGGCGCCTCGAGGTCCGGGAGCCGCCACGCCGCCTTCGCGACCCGCTGGGCGAGCGCGAATTCGGCCGGGCTCGCGAGCTCCCGGAGGCGGATGCCGGTCGTCACGCCGTCTCTCCCGGCTGCTCCAGGAAACCGGCGAGGAGCGAGACGCGGAAGGCGAGATCCTCGAGATCCACCCACTCGTCCGGAGCATGAGCGCCCCCGCCGGCCGGGCCGAGCCCGTCGAGAGTCGGCACGCCGGCCGCCGCCGTCAGGTTCCCGTCGGACGCGCCCCCGACGCGTTCGGCGCCGAGCTCGACGCCGAGCTTCCGCGCGAGGTCGCGCACTCGCTCGTAGAGCGCGCGGGATGCGGGAGTCTCCTCCATCGGCGGACGGTCGAAACGGGCGTCGATGGAGACCGCGACGCCCGGATCGGAGGGGCGATACGCCGCGAGGGCGGCGAGCAGGCGCTTCTCTTCGGCCGCCGTCCACACGCGGGCGTCGATCGTCAGAACCGCGGAGGCCGGGACGACGTTGGTCTTCCCCCCGGCCGACGCGAGGGTCGGCGTGACGGTCGTTCCCGCCGCGCGGCCCGCGACGGACTCCAGGAAGAGCGCGAACCGCGCCATCTCGAGGAGCGCCGAGGCGCCCTTCTCCGGCTCGAGCCCCGCGTGCGCCGGCCGTCCGCGGAACTCGACCCTCACGAGGCCGGTCCCTTTCCGGGCGATCTTCGCGGCGCCCCGCTCCGACGGTTCGAGAACCAGCACGCGATCGTGCTCCCGCGCGAACGAAACGAGCGCCTCCCGGGACGCCGCGCTCCCGACCTCTTCGTCCGGCGCGAGGAACAGGGAGATCGGCGGGCGCGCGGCCGAGACGCCGAAGCGGTCGAAGATCGCCAGCGCGACCGCGATTCCGGCCTTCATGTCGAACGCTCCCGGGCCGGTTCCGCGCCCGTCTTCGATGCGAAACGGGCGCTCGGCGAGCGTCCCGACCGGCCAGACGGTGTCGAGATGACCCACGAGGAGGGTGCCCCCTTTCCCGCCGCGGCTCCGGAACGTCGCCCGAACGGCGTCTCCGGCGCCGCCGCAGGGCACCGTCTCCGCGGAAGCCCCCGCGCGGATGAGCCGCCCCGCGATCGTGCTCGCCAGAGCGGAGACGAGGGCATGATCGTCCGACGGGCTCTCGTGCTCGACGAGCCAGCGAAGGTCGTCTTCGAGCATCAGGCGGAGAACTCCTCCTGCGCGACCGTGTACCGGTCGAGCCGCTCGCGCACGACCGTCACGCCGATTCCGGGTCCGGGGGGCACCGGCATCTCGCCGTTTTGCGCCTCGAGTGGAGGGTCGACGATGTCCTCCTCGAAGTACCGCGAGGCGGAGGAGGTATCGCCGGGCTTTGCGAAGTTCGGGAGCGTCGCGAGATGGATGTTCGCCGCGCGCCCGACGCCGGATTCGAGCATGCCCCCGCACCAGACCGGAATGCCGGCGGCCGCGCAGGTGTCGTGAATCCGCCGCGCCTCGGCGAGACCTCCGACGCGCCCCACCTTGATGTTGACGACGCGCGCCGCGCCGATCCTCGCCGCGACGCGGGCGTCGGCCTCGGACCGGATCGACTCGTCGAGGCAGATCGGCGTCGCGATTTCCCGCGCGAGCGCCGCGTGCTCCCAGAGGTCTTCGTGGCCGAGCGGCTGCTCGAGATAGTCGAGGCGGAACGGGTCGAGAGCGCGGAGCGCGGGCGTCTCGGCCCGCGTGTACGCCGCGTTGGCGTCGACGGTGAGGTCGATCGACGGAAAACGCTCGCGGACCGCGGAAACGAGCGCGACGTCCCGGCCCGGCTCGATCTTCAGCTTGATCCGCCGGTACCCCTCCTCCACGTGCTTCGCGACCAGATCCCGGAGTGCGTCGAGGGAAGGCTGGAGTCCCAGGGAGACGCCGACCGGAACACGATCGCGGACGCCACCGAGGAGATCCCGCAGGGGGACGCCGTTCTCCCGGGCGGCGAGGTCCCACAGCGCGGTCTCGAGCGCCGCCTTGGCCATGCGGTTGCCCCGGATGGGGGCGACGAGCCGGGCGAATTCCTCCGGCCCCTCGAAGGTCCTTCCGAGGACCGCCGGGACCAGGAACTCGCCCAGCGCGTGCGCGGCCGACGCGTTCGTCTCCTCGGAATAGAGCGGAGCGTCGTCCGCGACGCATTCCCCCCATCCGGAAGAGTCTCCGCCGTCGGCCTCCACGAGGAGGAACTGCTTGACCGTGGTTTCCCCGAACGACGTGCGGAAGCGGAACCGCAGCGGCATCTCGACGCGGCGGAGCACGATCCGACGCAAACGCATCAGGGAAAGTCTCCCACAGATGGTAGATTTCGCCCATGAATTCCATCGGTTTTCCGACCGTCCGAATGCGCCGGCTGCGCCGAACGGCGGGGCTGCGGACGATGGCCCGGGAGACGCGCGTATCCCCCTCGCAGTTCATCGCGCCGCTCTTCGTCCGGAAGGGCGCCAACGTGCGCGAGGAGATCTCCTCGCTGCCCGGGGTGTTCCGGACTTCTCCCGACACGGCGCTCCGGGAAGCGGAGGCGTTCCGGAAACTCGGGATCCCGTCCGTGATCCTGTTCGGGATCCCCGAGCGGAAAGACGAGGAAGGCACGGAAGCGTGGGACGACGAAGCGGCGGTCCAGCAGACCGCGCGCCTGCTGAAGAAGGAGATTCCCGAGCTGGTCGTCATGACGGACGTCTGCCTCGACGAATACACCTCGCACGGGCACTGCGGAGTCATCCGGAACGGCGAGGTCGACAACGACGCGACGCTTCCGCTGCTCGCGAAGGCGGCGCTGTCGCACGCGCGCGCCGGCGCGGACGTCCTCGCGCCGTCCGACATGATGGACGGGCGCGTCGGCGCGATCCGCGAAGCGCTCGACGAGCACCGTTTCGCGGAGCGCGCGATCCTCGCCTATTCGGCCAAGACCGCCTCCGCGTTCTACGGGCCGTTCCGGGAGGCCGCCGACTCCGCCCCGAAGTTCGGCGACCGGCGCGGCTACCAGATGGACGCCGGCAACTCCCGCGAAGCGATGCGGGAAATCGAGCTCGATCTCCGGGAGGGCGCCGACGCCGTCATGGTCAAGCCGGCGCTGCCATACCTCGACACCATCGCGAAGGCGCGAGCCCGCTTCGACTGCCCGATCGCCGCTTACAACGTCTCCGGCGAGTATGCGATGGTCAAGGCCGCGGGACGCAACGGCTGGATCGACGAGAAGCGGGTCACCTGCGAGATCCTGACGTCGATCGCCCGCGCGGGCGCGGACTGGATCCTGACGTATCACGCGAAGGAAGCCGCGGCGTGGCTCGCCGACGGCACGTTCCTCGCGTGACCGCGAAGAAGAAGCGCCGCACCGCGCGGCGGCGGCCCCGGTCGACCGCGCACTCCCACGCGATCTTCGCGGAGGCGAAGAAGCTCCTCCCGGGGGGTGTCGATTCCCCCGTGCGCTCGTTCGCGGCCGTCGGCGGCGAGCCGTTCTTCGTCCGCCGCGGCTCGGGATCGAGGCTCCGCGACGCCGACGGAAACGTCTACCTCGACTACGTCATGTCGTACGGCCCGCTGCTGCTGGGCCACGCTCCGGGAGCGGTCGTGCGGGCGATCCGTTCCGCCGCCGGGCGCGGCACGTCCTTCGGCGCGCCGACGGAGCTCGAGGTGATGCTCGCGCGCCGCGTGCGAAAGGCGTTCCCCTCGATGGAGAAGCTCCGGTTCGTCTCGTCCGGCACCGAAGCGGCGATGAGCGCGATCCGGCTCGCGCGCGGCGCGACGAAGCGCGACCGGATCGTGAAGGCCGAAGGGGGCTATCACGGGCATGCCGATTCGTTCCTCGTCTCCGCCGGCAGCGGGGCGGCGACGCTCTCGATCGCGGGGAGCCCCGGCGTGCCGGAAGCGCTCGCGGAAAAGACGCTCGTCATTCCCTACAACGACGCGGACGCCCTCGACGCCGCGTTCCGCGCCCACCTCGGGGAAATCGCGGCCTTCATCGTCGAGCCGATCGCGGCGAACATGGGCGTCGTCCCGCCGAAGCCGGGCTACCTGGAGGCGGCGCGCGAGATCACGCGTCGCCATGGCGCGCTCCTCATCTTCGACGAGGTGATCACGGGCTTCCGGGCCGCGTTCGGCGGCGCGCAGGAGCTCTACGGCGTCGCGGCGGACCTGACGTGCCTCGGAAAGATCATCGGAGCCGGCCTCCCCGTCGGCGCCTACGGCGGGCGCGCCGATCTCATGGGGCGGATCGCGCCGGACGGCCCGGTCTATCAGGCGGGAACGCTCTCGGGGAACCCTCTCGCGATGAGCGCGGGAATCGCGATGCTGGACGCGCTCGCCGCGAATCCGCCCTATGCGGAGCTCGAGGCGAAGGCCGCCGAGTTCGAGCGGCGCATGACCACGGAGATCGAAGCCGCCGGCGCCGCCGGGAAGGTCTGCTGGAACCGCGTCGGGTCGATGGGGACGCTCTTCTTCACGCCCGGTCCCGTCACGAACTTCGCGGATGCGAAGCGGTCGGATACCGCCGCCCACGCCCGCTTCTTCCACGCGGCGCTCGAGCGGGGCGTGTTCCTCGCCCCCGCGCAGTTCGAGGCGATGTTCTTCTCGACGGCGCACACGGCGGCCGACGTGCGGAAGACCGCGCGGATTCTCGGCGAAGCGCTCCGGATCGCCCTCCCCTAGCGCGGCGACTCGTCCCCGCGAGATCGCGGCCGTCGAACGTTCGGAATCCCTATTCGGTCGCGCGGCGAAGGCGCCGCGAGCGTGAGCGCGTCTACTTCGGGGGCAGCTTCTCGTACGCGTCGAGCGCTCTCGCGTAACAGGCACCGGCTTCCGGGTTCGTCTGCAGATCCTTCATCCACGGGACCGCGCTCCGGACGAGCGCCGGGTCGCCGCTCTCGGACACGATGAACGCGGCGTCGCACGACGTCCCGACGCCGAACCGCGCCACGTCGATCCAGCCGACGTCCCGGATCGTCGTCTGGAGCTCGCGGTCGGCCTTCGAGATCGCCGCCCGGACGGCTTCGCCGCCGTTTCCGGAGGCCTGCAGCGAACGGATGCGGGCGGCGCGCGACCGCAGCCGGTCGGAGATGGTCCGGACGAAGCCGTCGGAGAGGGGGCGTGGATCGGGGATCGGGACGACGTCCGTCGGCTGCATCACGACGACGCGCGGAGGTTCGGCCGGCCCCGCGGATGCGGTCGGCGCCGCCGCCTCGGCGGCCCCCGCGGGCACGACGGCCGGCGAGCCTTCGCCTCCGAAGGCCTCCTTCGAGATCTTCCACGTGCCGTCGATCTGCCGCTTCCAGACCGCCAGCCTCGGGGTGCGGCGCGTCCGGCGGGAGCCGCCATATTCCTCTTCGGCGGCGACGGCCCCCGTCTCGACCGCGAGATCCCCGCAGGTCTCGAGCGTCGCCGTCTCGAATTGCTCCCGGGCGACGCGCGGAGGAGACGACATGCGCCGGCCGATCCAGCGCCGGACCGCGGACCTGCCGCGAATCGGCTCCTCGCCGGAGGGATAGAGAACCACGTCATCCGCGTAGGCATCGATCGCCGCCGCGGCGTCGCGGGCGGCCACCGCGTGCGCGAGCCTCTCTTCGACCTGGCGGATCGCATCGGCGATTCCGGGATCGGCCGGCTCGGGAGCGGCGACGAGCGGAACCGCGGCGGTCAGGACGCAGATCACGGCGAGCATCGGACGCATGCGTTTCCTCCGGTTCGACGGGGACCGTACCGCATCGACGGCCCGGTATCAACGCGAGACGGAAGAGCGCCGCGGCCCCGGAATGCGGACGAGGTCGCGCCATGGCCTCGTCGAGGCCGGCGAACCCGGCCGAGAGACGCGACGGGGGACGAAGTCGCGGTCGGGCGATGGCACGGGCGTTGCTGCCTTTCTCCTTCTGGAGGAAACCGTATGAAATTTGCCGGCCTCTATCTCCTCGGCTACGTCATCTTGATCGCGGGCATCGTCGCCGCGCTCTGGAAGACCGGAGTGCTGCAGAGCGTCGGCGCCGGGTGGACGGCGATCGGCATCGTCATCGCGATCGGTCTCGGCATCATGATCGCCGTCGCCAACAGCGGCCGCAAGGAGAACATCTCCATCGAGAAGTGAGCCCGGGCGGAGCCCTTCGGGTCATCGAACTTCCGGGCAGAACTCCTCGAACCCCGACGCCCGCTCCCGCCGAGCCCCGGGATCGCCCCCCGGGGAAAGGATCCCGAGCGCCTCGAGTTGCGGCCGGAATTCGTAGCGGATTCGTATCCGGGCGGCGGGCCGGGGATCGAGGTCCAACGCCACTTCGACGACCGGGTGCTCGCGGCGGTTTCCCATCCCGGTCGCGGCGAAATCGTCCGAGAGCGCGCCCGACGCCGCCGCCTCGTTGCCGGGCGCCGCGTCCCGCCGGGAACCCTCGCGACGCGGCGTTTCCGGGGCCGGGGCGCCCATCGCCGGGACGGGAATCCGTTCGCGATAGAAAACCGCTTCGATCACGCCGAGGTTCTCCGTTTCCGAGAGCGACGCGGCGTACGAACGCTTCTCTCCGGCAAAGAAGAACGCTCGCGCCGCCGAGCCGCTCACCTGCCATCCCGGAATCGTGATCGATCCATACGGCTCGATGACCCATTTCCGCGCCTCCCCGGCCGTCGTCCGGCGGGCATCGATCGTGTTCAGGCCGTCGACGGAGAGCGCCACCGCCATGCGCTGCGGGCACGGGTTCGTGAGACGAAGAGCGTAGGGAACGCCGCGAAGCGCCTCGACGTAGACGGTTCCGCGCGAGGCGTATTCACGCGGCGTGCGGCCGCCGACCACGACCGAGAGAGTGAAGCCGCGGTCGGCCGCCGCGTGAAGCTCGGCGGCTGCCGTTGCGAAAACCCCGAGGATGAGCGCCAGGCGTATGCGTCGTCGCATGTCGGACCTCCCTGCCCGTTCCAGACACCGGAGCGGGAGAAAGGTTCCCGACGGATCCTCCGTCCTTCGAAGATCCGCCTGTCCAGGCGCGCCCGACAGCGAGGACCGGACGGAATCTCTCGACGGGCGACATGGGAGGACCGGCGAGGCGCGTCGGCATCGCTCTCGGGATCATCCGCCGCCGTCAGGAGGGGCGCGCGGACGACTTCGAGAAACCAACCCGGGCCCCACGGCACCGGGCGAACGTCGTGATCGCGGCGGAGCGGCGCGAGCAACCAGGCGTTTCGGGGATCCTCCCGGGCCGCGAGGTAAACGCGGACTCCGCGGTCGAGCTCCCCGTCGACGAACGCGATCAGGCGATCGGCTTCGGCGGGAAGCGACGCCCGGTCCGCGGCGGAGACGGAATGGGCCGCCCAACCGGGATGGGAGTTCTGGCTTTCGGGAAACGACCGGAGGCGCAGCCGCGAGTCTCCCCCCGCGTAGTAATCGAAGGGCGGCCGGGCGAGGCCGAGGGTCACGACGTCGGCATGGCTGCCCGGGCGGGTCGTCGCGAGCAGCCGGCGCACGATCGCCTCTTCCCACCGGCGGCCCTGAGGTCCCGGCCGCGGACGCCACTGCGGGACGACGGTCCAGAGGCCGACCGCCGCGAGCGCGGCGATCGGAAGAAAAGGATGCCGCCACCGGGAAACCGCGAAACCGATCAGGATCGCCACCCCGATCTCCACGATGACCTCGCTCCGGCCGACGATCGCGATCGGGCGGTCGATCGCGGCGAGCGCCACCTCGAGCGCGAGGAATCCCGGCCAGAGCGCGACGGCGACGAGGCCGACGAAACGGCCGCCCGCGCGGGGAACCGGCTCCCGGCTCTTCCCGCGGCCCGCGAAGAGGGCTCCGAGCGCGGTGGCGATGACGACGGCGACGCCGGCGACCTCGCGGGCCTGGACGAAGGGAAGGACCCGGCCGTCCATCGTCGGATAGGGCTTCCGCCATCCCGGGAGCGCGACGCGCGTCGACGCGGCGAACGGCGCCCAGAGGGGAACGCGTCCCCACATCTCCCGGAGGTAGTCGGCCGCCCCGCGGTCGAGGCGGACCGCCCCCGCGAGCCACACCGCCGACGTCCCGAGCACCGTGACGAGGAGGACGGCGGCCCGGACCCGGTCCCGGCGGCCGGCCGAGGCGAGGATGGCCGCCGCGGCGATCGCTCCCGCCGCCGCGCCTCCGTAGAAATGCACCGAGGCGGCGGCGACTCCGGCCGCGAGGAGCGCCGCGAACGATCCGGCCGATCCGATCCGCCGGTCGCGCAGGACCGCGGAAACCAGGAGCGCGATCGATAAGGCGAGCACGGCATACGGCTTCGCGTCGCTCGACTGGTCGATCTGGACCG
>DASTIQ010000316.1 GCA_035717485.1 Thermoanaerobaculia bacterium
CTCGCCGGGCGAGTTCGTGGTGGAATCGCGGCTCGTTCGCGGGCGGCGGTTCGATCAGGTTCAGGCGACGCTCTCTTCCATCGCGGGACGGCTCTCGCTTTCGGGGCCGGCCGTGCTGTCGATCCCGCTGCTTCCCGAGCAGCGCGAGTCGGAAGAACAAATCGCGAGGCTCTCGTCGAGCCTCACGGCTTTCACGGTGCTGGTCTTCGGCCTGTCGCTGGTTCTCGGCGCGCGCGTGGCGTTTCGCGTGAGCGGCCCGATCGGCGACCTCGTCGAGGGCACCCGCCTCGTCGCGCACGGCGAGGTGCCGAGGATTCCCCTGCCGGAGGACGAGGAGCTCCGACGGCTCGTCGAGGCGTTCCTTTCCATGGCCTCGACGCTGGAGGCTCAACGCGACGACCTGGCGCGGGCGCAGCGGCTCCAGGCCTGGGCGGAAATGGCCCGCATCATCGCGCACGAGATCAAGAATCCCTTGACGCCGATCCGGCTGTCGGCCGAGCACCTCCGGGAGGTGTGGCGGCGAGGAGACCCGAACCGGGACCGGGTTCTCGAGGAATGCCTGGAGAACATCCTGAAGCAAACCGAAATGCTTCGCTCCATCGCCGCGGAATTTTCCGATTTCGCGCGCCTTCGGGAGCCTCAACGCGAGAGAGTCGAGCTTCGCGGACTCGTCGAGGAGGTGGTGCGATCGTTTTCGGCCGCTTCGGGAATTCGATGGCAAATCGACGTTCCCATGGCGTGGGTCCACGCCGACCCGAGGCTTCTCGCCCGCGCCCTGACGAACCTCGTCGCGAATTCCCGCGAAGCGCTGGGGCCGACCGGCGGAACGATCCGAATCCGGGCGGAGAGGCGAGACGGCGCGGGCGGCGCCCGGTGGACGGTTCGCGTCGAGGACGACGGGCCGGGAGTCACGGCGGAAGACCAGGCGAAGCTCTTCGAGCCGTACTTCTCGTCGAAGAGCGGGGGGAGCGGGCTCGGCCTCGCGATCGTCCGGAAGATCGCACAGGAGCACGGCGGGGACGCTCGGGCGGAGAGACTCTCGCCGAGGGGCTTCGCCGTGGAATTCGATTTCCAGGACTCCGGCGAAGTATGATTTCCGGGCCGTCCATGCGAAAGCCGCATCGAAAAGAGATTTCGGCCGCGGCCGCCTGTTCGCTGGCGATCGCTGGACTCGCCGGACTCTCGGGATGCGGGGGAAACGGCGGCGCGCAGCATCGCCGGAACCCGGCTGGGATTTCGATCGATTTCTCGGAGGCGGCGTCTCCCGTTCCCGCGGAGCTGCTCCCGCGACTCAACGCGATCGGCGTGCGCTCGATCTTCGCGCCGGCCGTAGAATTCAGCGCCGACGGAGGGGTGCCCCGTTTCGAGCCGGCGGCCCCGCCCGATTCGAAGTACCCGCTGCCGGTCTATCTCGTCGTGCGGGGGACGGGTGATCTCGATGAGTACTTGAAGTCCGCCGCGGGGAGGGCGGGAGAGGAAATCTGGCGGGCGCTTCGACCGGCGCTCACCTCCGGACGCTACGGCGACATCGCCGGCGTCCACCTCGACCTTCGCGTCGCGAACTCGGCAGGCGAATACGCTTCCGCCCTCGGGTCGATCCGGAGCAGGATCCCGAAGGCCATGACTCTCTCCGCGGCGGTGGAAACGAAGCTCTCGGAGGACCAGCTCAAGAAGTGGCGCTCGGTCGGTCGGCAGGTCGATTTCCTCGTGCCCGTCGTCTACGGGCGCGGCGGGAGAGCGGGAGCCGAGGGCGCACGCGTTTCGGGCTCGACGGCGCAGGCTTTCGAGGTCGGGCGCGCGGTCTTTCCCGAATACTGCCCGCAGGGGTGGGGTCTTTTCCGGGCTTCGGGCGGGGAGGCCCGGGCCGTGTCCGACGCCTCGATCAACGATCTCTCGGAGGATCGCCGGTTCGATTTCGAATTCGGATCGCTCCTGTCCGACGCGGACGAGAACGTTTACGTCTTTCGGGCCCGCCAGCCCGGGTCCCGGGCCCCCTGGGGCGAGGGCGGTTTCGAGCCGGGAGACACCGTCACGTTCTGGGAGAACCGGCCCTCGGATTTCACTCAAGGCCTCTCGGATCCGCTCGCGGCCCGGGGCAAGATCCTGCGGCTTCGTTCGCTCGACGACCAGGATCATCTGATCGGGTTCTCCGCGATCGAGGACATCCTCCTCGGGCGAAAACTCGAGCCGAAGCTGGCCTTCAGCCGGTCGGCGGGCGACGGGGAAGTGACGTTTCTGGTGGTGAATTCCTCCCCGGAGTACTCGGAGCTCTCCCGGCTGAACAACTGGGTCGACCTGCGGATGGACGGCGGCCGGCTCCTGGACATTCGGCCCGGGGATTTCGATCGGTTCGAGTTCCTCGACGCCGCGGGGAAGCAGTCGGTCGCGGGGCGCGCGAGGACGATCCGGTTCTACGAGAACTTCGTGGCGCCGGGCGAATCGATGACCGGCGGTCCGATTCGGTACTCGGGTGAAGCGGCGTTCTTCGCGTCGGCGCACCTGACGCTGCCGGACGGCCGGGTCGTCACCGTCGGCGAGTTGCCCGTC
>DASTIQ010000317.1 GCA_035717485.1 Thermoanaerobaculia bacterium
GCCCCCGGCTTCGGGTCGCGGCTTCGGAGCTTCGCCGGCTGGCCGAAGACGATCTCCTCGCGCCTCCCGGCCGCTGAGTCCGGAATTCTTTCCGGCCCCCCCGGCGTTACAATGAGACGATGACCTCGCGCCCATTCGGGGAACCGCGTCTGGTGGACGCGCTCGCCGAAGAGATCGAAGAGCTCCGGCGAGCGCTCGCGCGCGCCGGAGGACCGCTCGCCGGCCTCGTCGGCCGGTCGGCGCCGATGCAGACGCTCTTCGACGAGATCTTCGCCGCCGCCGCGCGCCGGGACGTGGCCGTCGTCACGGGCGAGAGCGGCGCGGGGAAGCGGACCGTCGCGGCGGCGATCCATCGCCTCTCGTCGCGCGGGCGCGAGCCGGTGCGGTCGATCGCCTTCGACCGCCGGGACGACCCGCCGGCCCCGGCGGAGGTCGCGCGGGCCGCGAGATCCGGCGGGACGCTCGTCCTCGAAGGGCTCTTCCACGCTCCGCCGGAGGTCCAGCGGGCCGCCGCCGAGGCCTCCGATGCTCCCGGGGGCGCCCGCCTCGTCGTCGTGGCGCGCGAGTGGACGCCGGATGGCGCTCTCGACCCGGCGATCGGCGACCGGACCGGCGCGCCGATCGTGGTGCCTCCGCTGCGGGTGCGGCGCGAGGACATTCCGCTTCTGGCCGAATACTTCCTCCGTCCCCGGGATCCGCGGGACGGAGCCGCCCCCGCCCTCGATCCGAAGGCGCTCGACGCCATGGCCGCGCACGAGTGGAGCGGGAATCTGCGCGAGCTCCGCAACGTCATCCGCCGGGCGCGCGCTCTCTCGGCAGGCCCGGTGATCGGCCTCACCGCGATCCAGTCGGTGCTCGGCGGCGCGTCCGCCCGCCCGGAGCGCGACGCCGAGGCTTCCGCGGAGAAGGAGATCGTCGCGGTCCGGATCGGCGATTCGATGGCCGACATCGAGCGCCGGGTTCTCCAGCGGACGCTCCGCTTCGCGAAGGGCAACAAGCGCTACGCGGCGGAGATGCTGAAGCTCTCGCTCAAGACGATCTACAACAAGGTCAAGGAGTACGGCCTCGAGCGGGAGTTCAACCGGCGATTTCGGAAAGAGCCTCGATCCGAGTAGGCGCCGCCCCGTAGCGGTAGCCGCGGAAGGCGACCGGCGCCGCGAGCGCCGCCTCCTCGTCGTAACGCGAGTCCCCGACCATCTCGCAATCCGAGAGGGGAAGCGCGAGCCGCTCCGCCGCGAGCCTCACGACCGCCGGGTCGGGCTTGCCGGCGCCGGCTTCGTCCGCGCACGCGAAGGCGTCGAGAAGGCCGGCGATTCCGAGGCGGCCGAGGATCGCTTCGGCGAGCGGGCGGTTCGTGTTCGTCGCCAGCGACGTCCGGACCCCGGCGCGGCGCAGGCGCCGGAGAGCGGGAGCCGCCTCCGGATTGACCTCGATCTCTCCGAGGCGGTCCGCGAAGAATCGGCGGTAGGCGCCGTCGATCTCCTCGACCGAGCGCTCCGGCATGTAGGCCGCGCGATCCGCCTGCGTTCCGTTTCCGAAGATGCGGAGGAACTCCTCGCGTCCGATGCGCGCGTGCCCGAAATGGGCGAGCGTGTCGTTGTAGACCCCGAACCACGCCCCGGTCGAGAACACGAGCACGCCGTCCATGTCGAACAGCACGCCCCGCGGCGCCGGACGGGTCACTTCTTCGGCGGAGCGGCGGGAGGGGAAGTCGCGGCGGCGCCGACCCGGTAGCGCGCTCCTCCGGCGGGGCGGCCGTCGACCGACACCTCGAGCGTGTGCACGCCGCGTTCCTCGGCCTTGCGCGAATCGATGCGGCGGAAGAATTCGGCGCCGACGCCGGCGCGGGGGTCCGCCGTCTCCTGGCGGTCGAGCGCGACGAGCGATTTGCCGCCCGGGAAACGATCGACGACGACCACGTGGAACGTCTTTCCCGTGGACGTCGCCGGCACGTCGACGACCAGCCGTCCGGCGATCCCCGCGTCGTCGGGTCCGATCGCGAATCCCTCCGGCCCGGTCGGTCGCCCGTCGGCGCCGGCGGGCATGACGGAGAAATCGCCGACGATCGGCGCCGTCATCGAGCCCGTGTCCGTGATCCGATTCCGGTCGCCGCGGAAGCGCACGGTCGCGTTGAGCACCAGCGGGACGGGTTTTCCGTCTTCCTTCCCGGGCGGGAAGCGGGAGCGGCGCAGATGGTCGAGCGCGGGTTCGTTCAGGACCGGCGACGACGTCGCGAGGACCCGGAGCCCGCTCAGTTTCCCGTCGGCGGAGATGTCTCCCGTCACGACGACGTTGCCCTCGATCCCTTTCTTCCGGGCTTCCTCCGGGTACGGGGCCGGGGGGAACGAGATGTTTCCCGCCTGCCGGTTCGGAACGGCGAGGAGCGGGAGCGAAACGGCGGCGGCCGCCGCGGCGAGGAGGGTCGCGCGAAACTTCAAGAGGTCTCCTTTTCGACAGCGTGGCGCGCATGGTACGAAGAACGAACGAGCGGGCCCGCCTCGACGTGCCGGAATCCGAGCCGAAGACCTTCGGCCCGGAGCCCGTCGAACTCCGCGGGCGTGTAGTATTTCTCGACGGGAAGGCGTTTCTCGTAGGGCTGGAGGTACTGGCCGACCGTGGCGATGTCGCAGCCGTGCGTCCGCAGGTCGGACAGGGTGGCGATCACCTCTTCGGCCGTTTCCCCGAGGCCGACCATGATCCCCGATTTCGTCCGCATCTCGAGGCCGTCGCGCCGCCGGCGCGCGTCCGCGCGGGCCAGCAGCGCGAGGGACCGATCGTAGACGGCGTCCGGGCGGACCCTCCGGTAGAGGCGCGGCACGGTCTCGATGTTGTGATTGAGGACCGAGGGCGCGGCCTCGAGGACGGCGTCGAGCGCCGCCGCGTCTCCGCAGAAGTCCGGGATCAGGACCTCGACGGCGCACCCGGGATTCCGCCGCCGGATCGCCCGGATCGTCGCGGCGAAATGAGCCGCTCCGCCGTCC
>DASTIQ010000318.1 GCA_035717485.1 Thermoanaerobaculia bacterium
CGGTCCCGCACCTCGAGATCGCGCTTCGCCTTCCCCGTCTCGATCGAATCGGCGCGGATGGCGATCCGCGCCTTCAGCACGCCGGGCTGGCCGGGATCGATCTCGACCCCGCCGTGCCACGCGTCCACCTTTCCGTGAACCACCTGAAAAGACGTGGGGAGCTCGAAGGTGATCGACGACTCCTCCGGAACGAACCGGTACTTGACCGCCCGCGGCGGTGCGACCGTGGCGTTCTCGGGGTTCGGCTTCTGCGCGAAGGCGGGGAGACACATCGCCCCGACGACGAGAGCCGAAAGAAAGGTCTTCATGGACGTATTTTAGCGCGAGGCCTGGACAACGGCCCGATCAACGTCCGGAACGGGCATAACCGAACCACCAGTCGGCCACGTTCGTTCCGGTCGGACCGGTCCGGAAAGCCCCTCCCGAGCTCCCGAAATACGACGCCGAATCGTGCGCCGCGAGCCGTTTCCGCGCGTCCATCCCGCGGGCATTCCCCGCCGCGACCGTCCCGCCGTCGACGAGGGCGCCGGCGTTCTCCGAATTCCCGTCGCGGCCGTCCGAACCGGCCGCCAGGATCGCGAGGCCGGACTCCCCCGCGATCTCGATCGCCGCCGCCAGCGCGGCTTCCTGGTTTCGCCCTCCCGTCCCGGCGCGTCCCTCGATCGAGACGGTCGTTTCGCCGCCGGCGAGGAGGAGGAACTCCCCGCCGCGGCGGCGCGCGCCCCCGCGGAGCCGCCGGGCGAACGCCCGACCCGCCTCCGCCGCTTCCCCGGAAAGCGGCGCCCGTTGAACGGAAACCGCGATTCCCGCCCTCCTCGCCGCCGCCGCGGCCGCCGAGAGGCCCGTTCGGTTGTCGCCGACCCGGAACGCGCGATCGAGCGGTTTCTTCGGGCTCACCGTGGGCCCCGACCCGACCACGCGGAAATCCGCCCCCGGAACGTCGGAGAGCACGAGCGTCGTCACCCGCGCCGCCGTCGCTTCGGCGAGCCGCCCTCCCTTGATGCGAGAGAGAGAGACGCGCAGCCGGTTCAGGCGCTCGATCGGCCAGCCCGCCCTCATCGCCCGGCGAACTCGCGAGCGCTCGTCGGCGAGCGTCACGCCATCGCGCGGAAGGGCGAGGAGGGACGAGGTCCCCCCGGAGACGAGCGCGACGATCTCCTCGCCGGCGCCGAATCCGCGGAAGAAGGCGAGGGCGGCCCGCGCGGCCGCGAGGCTCGACCGGTCGGGCTCCGGGTGCGCGGCGAAGAGGACCGCGGCCCGCAGCGCCGCCGGAACCGCGGCTTCGCGAGGCGCCACGACGAGAACTTCGTCGAAGGGCGCGGAGCCGAAGGCGCCGGACGCCATCGCGACCGCGGCCTTCCCGCAGGCGAAAAGCCCGCGTCGTCCCCGGGAGCGGGGACGACGCCGCTCGAGGAACTCCGCCACGAGGCGCTCCGGATCGACCGCGTCGAGCGCCGTCCGCCAGAGAGCCTCGAGGAGCTCCGCGCCCGCCACCCGGCTATTATCGGGCGATGGCGCCCCGCCGGATCGCCGTCGCCGCTCTTCCCTGGGTTCTCGCGGCGGCCGCGTGCGCGCCCGCCACCCCGCGATCCGCCGCCCCCCGGATCGGGGGCGCGCTGGAGGTCCAGGGCGGCCTCCGGCGTTTCGGGGGTTCCTTTCTTCGCGAGCGCGACGGGATCCGCGAGGCTCGCTTTGCCGGGCCGCCGTATCTTCGCGGATACGCGCGAGGACGGCTGGCGTACCCGCAGATCGCCGCCGGAGAGGAGGATCTCGACGCGCTGCTGAAGGAAATGGTTCCCTCGGGGTTCCGCCGGTGGTCGCTCCGGCGGCTTCTCGGCCTCTCGATGCGGCGGTCGGAGAAATGGATCGGCACGGCGCACCTCGCGGAGATCCGCGGCGTCGCCGACGCCGAGTTTCCCGATCCCCTGCCGCGGGGCTGGAGTCCGTTCGCCCGCCAGCTCTCGCTCCACGCGCTCCACGACTTCTCGCAGCGCTTCATCGACACGGTCCCGCTCTCCGGCGCCTGTACGGGTTTCGCCGCGGCGGGCCCGGCGACCGCCGACGGCCACGTGTATCTCGCCCGGAACTTCGATTTCGAGGCGGGCGGCCGGTTCGACCGGGAAAAGATCGTCGCGGCCGTCGTCCCCGAGACCGGCTTCCGGTACCTCACGGTGACCTTCGGCGGAATGACCGGGGTCGTCTCGGGATTCAACGAGAAGGGGCTCGGCGTTTCGCTCCAGTCGCTCTCGGGGGGGCCGACGGCCGGATCGGGCGAGCCGTCGTCGCTCGTCGTCGCGGACGTGCTCCAGAACGACGGGACGCTCGAAGAGGCGATCGCGCGGATCCGCTCCGCGCGTGTCCTCGTCTCCGATCTCTACCTGGTCGCCGACGCTTCCGGCGCCATGGCGGTCATCGAGAAGACCCCGAAGAAAACGGGAGTCCGGCGGGGCGGGCCGGCGATCGCCGCGACGAATCTCGCGGACGTCCCGGAGATCGAGCGGGAGGTCGGGCCGCCGCCGCGATCCTCCTCATCGGTGGCGCGGCAGCGGCGGATCGAGGAGCTCGTCTCTCGCGCGCGAGGGACGCTCGACGCGGCGGCGGCCGTCGCGATCCTGCGCGATCGCCGCGGAATCGGCGATGCCCCCCTCGGCCCCGGAAACCGCAACGCCATCGACGCGCTGATCGCCTGCCATTCGGTCGTCTTCGACCTGACCGCGAGGCGCGCCTGGGTCGCCGCCGCGCCCCACGCGCTCGGCAGGTTCGTCTGCTTCGACCTCTCGCTCCTCTCGACCGCCGATCCGGACGACCCGCGGTTCGCGGGGCTGGCCGCCCGCGCGATTCCCGCGGACCCGTTCCTCGACGCCGGCTACGGGGCGTATCTCGAGGCCCGCCGCGGGAACCTCCGCGCGCGACGCGCGCTCCTCGGCGGGGACCCGGCGGCCGCCGAACGCGAGGCGGACGCGGCCATCCGCCGCGCGCCGCGATTCGTCGAGGCGCTCGCCTGCCGCGGAGAAGCCCGCCTTCGCCTCGGCGATTTTCCCGGCGCCTTCGAGGACTTCGACGCCGCGGCGCGGCTGCGCCCGGGCCCTCCGGACTTCGCGGCGGAGATCGCCCGTTTCCGCGACGCGGCCTCGGCGCGGAGGGTGCCGGCGCGCCCTCTCGCCTTCCCGGTCTCGCTCGCGGACACGATCGAATCTCGTGAATAATCGCGCGCGATGAACGCGCCGCCGATTCTCCGGGGCGAGAGCCTCACGAAGACCTACCGGGTCGGACCGCAGCGCGTCGAAGCGCTGGCCGGCCTCGACATCGACTGCTCGCCGGGAGAGTTCACCGCACTCGAAGGGCCCTCCGGATCGGGAAAGACGACGCTCCTGAACGTCCTCGGGCTCCTCGACCGTCCCGACGGCGGCTCCCTCGCTCTCGACGGCGAAGACGCGGCGGCTCTCGACGAGCGCGCCCGCGCCCGCGTCCGCCTCGAACGCTTCGGCTTCGTCTTCCAGACTTTCAACCTCATTCCCGTGCTCTCGGCCCGCGAGAACGTCGAGTACCCGATGGCGCTCGCGGGGCGAACGGGGAAGGAACGGGAGGAACGCGCCCGCGCGTTGCTGGCGGGCGTCGGGATCCCCGAAAAGGAGGACGTGCGTCCGGATCTCCTCTCCGGAGGCCAGCGCCAGCGCGTCGCGATCGCCCGCGCGCTCGCCAACGAGCCGGAGATCGTCTTCGCGGACGAGCCGACGGCGAACCTCGACAGCCACACCGCCGCCGAGATCCTCGACCTGATGCGCCGGCTGAACGAGGAACGGGGCGTCGCGTTCCTGTTCGCGACGCACGACCCGCGCGTCGTCGAGCGGGCGCGGCGCGTCGTGACGATCCGCGACGGCCGGATCGTCGCCGACCGATGAGCGTCTGGGCGCTCGCCCTCCGGAACGTCCGCCGCAACCGCCGGCGGAGTCTCCTGACCGCCGGGATCGTCGTGTTCGGATTCGCCGCGTTCGCGCTCGCCGGCGGCTTCATTTCGCAGACGTTTTCGGGACTGAAGGACGGGACGATCCGCGGCGGCGTCGGGCACCTGCAGGTCGCGCGCCCCGAGACGTTCGCCGGCGCGGAGGAGCGGACGCTCGAGCACGGGATTTCCGACGTCGGCGCCGTCGAAACCATCGTCCGGAAGGACCCCGCGGTCGCCGCGGTCCTCCCGCGGATCGACTTCGTCGGGCTGCTGTCGAACGGGAATCGGTCGGTGCCCTACCTCGGCGTCGGCTTCGATCCGGTCGACGAGGCGCGGAACATGGAGACGCGGACGCTTCTCGTCTCGGGACGATGGTTCGCGAGCTCCGGCGAGATCGCCGTCGTCCTCGGGACCGGGCTCGCCGGGGCGGTGGGGGCGAAGGCCGGCGACACGGTGACCGTCTTCGGCACGACGCCGGAGGGGGTGCTCAACGCGATCGACGCGACCGTCGCGGGCCTCGCGGAGCTCCCCGTCAAGGAGCTGAACGACCGTTACCTCGCGACGACGATCCCCGCGGCGTCCCGGCTCCTCGACGTCGGAGGCACCGTCTCGAAGCTCGTCGTCATGCTGAAGCCGGGCGAGAAAGCGGAGGACGCCGCTCCGCGGCTCCGGGCCGCCCTGTCCGCCGCCGGAACGCCGCTCGCGGTCAGGACGTGGCGTGAGCTCGCGCTCTTCTACAACCAGGTGCGGGTCCTCTACGCCGGAATTTTCGGTTTCATGGGCGCGGTTCTGGTGATCGTGGTGCTGCTCGCGTGCGCGAACACGATGACGATGGCCGCGGCGGAACGCACGCGCGAGATCGGGACGCTCCGCGCGATCGGCACGCCTCCCGAGACCGTCCGCGCGATGTTCGTCGCCGAGGGAGTGATGCTCGCGCTCGCCGGCTCCGTCGCCGGCGCCGTTCTCGCGCTCCTCGTGCGCGCGGGGCTCAACGCGTCCCACATCATGCTTCCGCCGCCCCCCGGGGCCTCGCACGGCACCCCCATCCACGTCGCGTTCTACCCGCTGACCTACCTCGCCGGCCTCGCCGCGATGCTCGCGACACTCGCGGCCGCGTCCTACTTCCCCGCCCGGCGGGCGTCGCGAATTCCGATCGTGGAGGCGTTGGCCCACATATGACCGTCGCGCGAGCGGGCTCGTTCCTCGCCGCCGTCTTCGGATCGATCGCGCTCGTCTCGGCGGCCGCGACCCCGGCCGAGCTGCTCCGGCTCGCGGATCGTCCGAAGAACGAATTCGTCGACGCGGTGATCCACGCGAAGATCACGGTGACCCGGAACGGCCGGTCGGAGTCGCCGGCGGAGTTCGAGCTCTACAAGAAAGGGGAGGACCGCGGCCTCGTGGTCTTCACCGCCGGCAAGCAGAAGGGCCGCAAGATCCTGACCGTCGGCGACAGGGTCTGGCTGATCGTTCCGGGCTCCTCGCACGCGATCGCCGTCACGCCGAACCAGCGCCTGATGGGCGGCGCCTCGCTCGCGGACGTCTCGAAGCTGCGCTTTTCGGAGGAATTCGACGCGGCGCTCGCGGGCCCCCCGCAGACGGTCGACGCCCGGGAATGCGACGTGCTGAAGCTTTCGCCGAAGTCGGCGAAGTCCTCCTACGGCGGCGGCACGCTGTGGATCGACCGCCAGGAGCACCTCGCGAGGAAGGCGGTCGTCGATCTCGTCTCCGGCAAGCCCGCGAAGGAGATCACGTTCGACCGGTACGGCAAGCAGGCGGGGAAGACCGTGCTCGAGTCGATGACGATCAAGGACCTGCTCAGCGGCGCCGACGCATCGACGACGCGCATCGACTACACGAACTACCGCGCGGCGAAGATCGACGACGAACTGCTCACGCCGGAAGGGGCGCTCCACTTCTGACGCCGTCCCGGGCCCGGCTGCTCCGGCGCGCCTCGTCGGGGCCCGGAGCGAAGAGGGCCGTACGCCGAATCGCGCCTAACCGCAGGCAGGACGTTCGTGTCGGCAGAGACCGGCGTCGGCGAGCCGCGAGGCTCGCCACGATTCGCCATGACGCGCGAGCCGCCGCGATGGACCGTCCGAGCCAGCCTCCGCGACGGTTACTCTTCCGGGAGCTCCGGTTCCTCCTGGGCCACCCGCTCGACACCCGGAGAGGTGAACTCGAGGATCAGGTCGGGGAGCGTTTCCGAGAACTGCGAGCGCGGGAGCACGCGGTCGATTCCCGCCGCGCGCGCGCGGTCGGCGAGCGCCTTGTCGACGTGCGAGAGGAACCCGACCATCGGGATTCGGGCGCTCCCCTTCTTGCGGGAAGCTTCGATCGCGTCGAGAACGGCCGGCGTGAGCTCGACGAACGCGGCGACGGCGCCGGACGCGAGCGCCTTCGGCAGATCGCCGGGCGCGCCGACGAACTCGACCGGAACCGACAGATTCCGCGCGGCCGCGTCGACCTTCGCGCGGAACATCAAGTCTTCGACGCGGGCGACGATCCGTTTCTCCCCCATGGCGCCTCCGTCCTTCAGAACGTTTTGACGAGATCGAGAAGGTATCGGTTCAAGTAGTGCTCCCGATCCTGCCGCCGCTGGAAGACGACGGAAGGCCGGAGCATCACTTGAGGGAGCACGGTCACCGATACTCCGATGCGATGCCCCACGTACCAGCTGTGGAACCACCAGTCGTCCGTATTGTACGCCCCGACGACCGCGTCGCGGTCGACGTACTGGTAGATGTCGAAGAGCTGGAGATCGCCCGGCGCGCCTTCGCGCCCGATCCGGAGCGAGGCTTCGACGCCGTCCTGGTACCGGCGTTCGCTCGCCGCCAGGTTGTGCGACCAGTCGACCGCGAGGGTGATCGGGAACCGGGCGCCTCCGGCCACGCGCACGCGGGCGAGCGAGTCGACGATCCGGAAGTCGTTCTCGTACGGGCTTCCGGGAGTGTAGCCGGGCGCGGCGTAGGCGGGGACGTTCTGGCGGATCCAGTGCTCCCCCGTCTCTTCGAGGTGCGTGAAGCGCCAGTAGCTCTCCGACAGATCGAACGCGACGTTCTCCGGGTTCCCGAGCTCGACGGTCGCCTGCCCGACGGCGATGTGCGCCTGGTCGTGCTCCCGCTGCGGCCCGTAGAAGAACCCGCCGCCGACGATCAGGGCGGACATCTCTCCGAGAGGCTTCCTCCATTGGGCCGAGGCGCCGATCACCGGGATGTCGTGGTCCCAGAACATCTCGCTCGAGCGGAACGGCATCCCGTACTGGCCGGCCAGAATCAGGAAACCCCCCGGCCGAGCTTCGAGATAGGCGCGATCGAGGCCGACGCCGCTCGACCGATAGTTGTCGAGCCGGGCGGCGTTCGTTCGGTTCGAGTCGGAGCCGAGGTCGCCGACCGCGCGGACGCCCAGCCGGAACCGGTCCGAGGGGACCCAGTCGAGCTCCGGGCGGATCTCCGTCCGCCACCGGTGGATGTCTTCGACGGGGGCCTGCCTCGAGAGCTCGATGATGTCGTAGCGGACGAGCGCGTCCCAGCGGAGCTCGAATCGGCCGCGGGAGGCGGCCACGGGCTCGTAACGCTCCTCGGCTTCCGGAGTCGTCGCCGACGCCGGAGGAGGAGCGACCTGCGCCGCCGCGCGGGCCGTCCAGGCCAGGGTGGCCGCGGCGATCGCCGCGAAACCGCGCCTCATGCGGACTCTTCCCCCCGGGTCCGGCGGGGCCTGCCGGCGCGCGGCCCGACGCGCCTTTCCTCCCGGGGCTCCGCGCAACTCTCTTCGGGGGGCTTCAAGCCAATCTCCTCGCGCGCCTTACGCCACGACCTCCGAAAGGTCGCGGGAGAGCTCCGCCATCGACTGGTAGCGCTTGTCGGGATCCTTCTCGATCGATTTCATGACGATGCGCGCGATCTTCGGATCCACGTCCGGGTTCTTCGATTCGATCGGAGGGGGTTCCTCGTTGATGTGCTTGAGCACCACGCCGAGCGCCGAGTCTCCCTCGAACGGAAGCGCGCCCGAGAAGATCTCGTAGAACACGACGCCCGCGGAATAGACGTCCGTGCGGAGGTCGAGCGGACCGCCCCTGGCCTGTTCGGGGGAGATGTAATCGGGAGTCCCGACCACCATTCCCGTCGCGGTGAACCCCTTGTCCTCGGAAAGACGCGCGATGCCGAAGTCCATGATCTTCACGCCGCCGTTGGGTTCGATCAGGATGTTCTGCGGCTTGATGTCCCGGTGGATCACGCCCGCCGCGTGGGCGGCGGCGAGACCGCTGCAGATCTGGCGCGCGATGCGGAGACCCGCGGCGGTCGGGAGCAGCCGGTTCTGCGAGAGCAGGTGCTTGAGGGTGATGCCCCGGACGTACTCCATCGAGAGATAGCGCATTCCGTCGGCCTCGCCGAAATCGTGGGTGCGGAGGACGTTCTTGTGCGTGATCTTGCGCGCGAGACGAATCTCCTGCTTGAACCGGTCGACGAGGGTCGCATCCTGCGCGAGCGCTTCGCCGCGGAGGACCTTGATCGCCACGGCGTCGTCGAGCGTCCGGTCGTAGGCCTTGTACACGATCCCCATGCCGCCGACGCCGAGCTCCGATTCGATGTCGTATCTCCCCGCGAAGCGGGTGCCGACGCGCGGCGCGGGCCCGGAGCCGGACGCCGGGGACGTCGCGCCTCCGATCGCGAGCGTCTTCTGCGGCGGCGAGACGGGGATGTTCCCCCCCATCGTCAGCTGCGCGATCTGTTTCTCGAGCTCCGCCTTCTCCTTGAGCTCCTCGATCATCATCCGGAAGGAGCGCGCGAGGATGCCGATCTCGTCCTTCTGCTCGACCGGGAGCGGCACGTCGTACTGGCCGTCGCGGACCGCTTCGGTCGCCGCGACCATCCGGCCGATCGGCCCGGTCATCCGCCGGGCCAGGAGGTAGGAGATCACGAACGCGAGGAGAAGGGCGGCGATCCCGACGACGAGGAGCGTTTTCTCGATCTCGCGGAACGCCGCGAGCTCGGTCTTGAGGGACCGCAGCGTCACGACCGATCCCACGACCAGGCCGGAGGACAGGCGGAGCGGCCAGGAGAGCGACAGGTACGAATCTTCCCCGGTGTCGATCGACATCGGGCCGACGATCATGCCCTTCTGGAAGACCGCCGAGGTGACGTCCCCCCGGCTCTCGATCGCCCGCGCGAACGTCCGGGTGGCGCTGCCGAGCGTCGAGGCGACGACCTGCGGGCGCGGCGGATCGGCCGGTTTGTTCAGGTTGGAGAAGAACACGGCGTCGGTCGATGCGACGTCGTGGAAATTCTCCGCGACGCGGTCGTCGATCGCGAACGCCGCGATCAGGACGCCGAGCGTGCGCGCCCCGGTCCCTTCCCCGACGGCGACCGGCGCCGCGACGGCGTGGTACAGCTTTCCTTCCGAATACCAGATCCCCTGCGTTTCCGCCCCGTCGAGCGCCTTCTGGACGAGACCCGAATCGGAGAGATCGTGGCGCCATTCCCGCTTGTCGCTGCGGACGATCGAGACGCCCCGGGGATCGGTGACGATCAGGAAGTCGGCGCCCGTGGCGGAAGCCTGATCCTCCTTGAGACTGTTGAAGATCGTGGCGGGATCTCCTTCGTCGACGAGCGCCTTGAAACCGGAGTTGTCGACGACCGGCCGCAGGGCCCGGTGGAGCTTCTCGTACCGGTCTTCCTGGAAGTTGTCGTAGGCGTCCTTGGCGCGCGCGAGCGCCTTCCGGCTCGTCTGCTCCGCGATCGAGCGGACGCGGTAGCTCGAGATCTCGACGGCCGCCGCCAGAGCGATGAAGACCAGGAATGCGACCGCGAGGAAGATCTTGACCGTGAGGGAGAAGCGCGGGCGCTCGGAGCGCTCGCGCGGCGTCGGCGCCATCCGATTCGTGATCGGCGCGGACGGCGGCTCGAACCGGCGGGTCTCCTGCGGATTCGGAATCGGCGTGCTCACGGCGCGTCGCGGCCTCGGAGGCCGGAAGCGGGCTCGAACGAAGAGCGACGGCCGCGATCGGACACGGTGTCGGCGCTCGGGTTCAGTACCGATCCTCGTCCGGAGGAGGCGGCGGATAGTCCTGGCCGTACTTGTTCTTGTGCGGCTGCGGCTTGTAGGCGGAGACGTCGAAGGCGAGGGCCGCGGTCGCCGCCTCCCGCGCGCGGACGACGATGGGCTCGGACGTCTCGCCTCCCGCCTCGCACCACGCCCGGACCACCCGCGCGCCGGCCGGGACGCCGTCGAACGAAAAGACGCCGCCGGCGCCCGTCACCGTCGAGAAGGACGAATCGACGACCCGGACGTACCCGACCATCTGGGGGTGGATGTTGCAGTAGACGCGCACGAGACCCGGCGACACGAACGTCTTCTCCTTCGAGCGTCCGCTCCGGTAGAGGCCGAGATCGAAGCGGTTGTCTCCCGAAACCGAGAAGACGTTGTGGAAGATCGGGTCCTGGTTCGGGAAGGACACCGCGCGGCCCGCTTCCACGGCGACCACCCGCGGCGTGAACCGTTTGTGCTCCGAGGTCATCGTCTGGAGCGCTCCGGAGCGCTCGTCGCCGTGCGTCGCCTCGACCCACACGACCACGTTCGACGCGTCGGCGCGCGGACGGCCGCCGTCGAGGAGAGTGACCTTCCCTTCGATGCGCCCCGACGGCGGCGGGAGAGCGGCGCCGGCCGAGCAGGCGAGGAGCAGCGCGGCCACCGACCATCGCCCCGATCGCATGGTCCGGAATGATATCCCGGGCGACGGGCCTGCCCGCTCGACGCGCGCGTACCGTCGGACCCGAAGGGGACGTCCGGATCGGCGAATCGGAACCGCGCCGAAGCGCGACGAGAGGCGATGCGGCGTCGCGGCGCCGTCCCGAGATCGCGAGTGGTTCTATCCGCCGACCGGCGGATCTAGACCCCTCAGGTTCCGCCGAACCCGAAACTGACCTTCCCGTCCTCCACGATGACGGGCACCTCCCGGCTGCCTTCGGTCCAGGAGAGCATCCGCTTCATGTTTTCGGGGGAAGACTTGACGTTGACGTACTCGAAAGGAATGTTCCGCCGGGCGTAGTCCGCACGGGCCGCCGACGTGTAGGGTCAGGTGTCCTTCCCGAAAATCAGGACCTTTTCTTCCGCCATGGAGAGAAGTGTACCAGCGAAACTCGCGCCATCGGGCGCCGGTTCGGGGAGCCGAAATCTCTCGCGTTTCGCGCCTCCCCCATGCTACAAAGGCGCAAATCCGTCGAGGAGGAACGCGCGCATGGCCAGATCCGAAGGTCCGGTTCCCGAGTTCCAGCCTTACATTCCCGCCGATCAGGCCCCTCCCGAATTCACCGGCAAGGCGATCGTCCTCGGCGCCTTCTTCGGGCTCCTCTTCGGCGCCGCGACGGTCTACCTCGCGCTCCGCGCCGGATTGACGGTTTCGGCGTCCGTGCCGATCGCGGTCCTCTCCATCGCCGTCTTCAAGAAACTCGGCAAGTCCACGATCCTCGAGAACAACATCGTGCAGACGATCGGGTCGGCCGGCGAATCGGTCGCGGCCGGCGTCGTCTTCACGGTGCCGGCGCTCCTCTTCCTGCAGGGCGGCGGGGACTTCTTCAAGTACGGCACGATCTTCGTCCTGGCGGCGATCGGAGGAACGCTCGGCGTCCTCTTCATGATCCCGCTCCGGCGCGCCCTGATCGTCAAGGAACACGGGAATCTGATCTACCCCGAGGGCACGGCGTGCGCCGACGTCCTCATCGCCGGGGAACGGGGAGGCGAGCTCGCCCGGATGGTCTTCAAGGGAGTCGGCGCGGCGCTCCTCTACAAGTTCCTCTACGGGATCCTCGGCCTCTGGCGCGAGACGGCGCTCTGGTTCCACACCGACAAGAACGGCAAGATCCCCGACGCGACGCTGAACTCCGACGTCACGCCGGAGTACCTCGGGCTCGGCTACATCATCGGGCCGAAGATCGCCGGAGAGCTGGTCTCCGGCGGCATCCTCTCCTGGCTCGCGCTCATCCCCCTCATCTCGATCTTCGTTCCCGAAGGACGCCTCGTCACCGATCTCCACAACCTCGGATTCTCCGACGCCTGGATGGCCGGCAACACCCACGCCGAATGGATCTACCGCGCCTACGTCCGGTACATCGGCGCCGGCGCCGTGGCCTGCGCGGGCGTCATGACCCTCATCAAGACCCTCCCGACGATCATCTCGGCGTTCCGGGAGTCGGTGAAATCGATGCGCGGAGGCACCGGCGTCGCCAAGCCCGTGCGCACCGAGGACGACCTCGGGATGGGATGGGTGATCGCCGGCTCGATCGTCCTCGCGCTGCTCATCACCGTAATCCCGAAGTTCCCGCACGGCCCCTTCCCCGGCTCGCTCGTGATGGGACTCCTCGTCGTCGTCTTCGGGTTCTTCTTCGTGACGGTCTCCTCCCGCATCGTGGGAATCATCGGCACGTCATCGAACCCGATCTCCGGGATGACGATCGCGACGCTGATGGCCACGTGCGTGGTTTTCGTCCTCCTCGGGCGCACCGGGGACATCTTCCAGCCGGTCGCGCTCTGCGTCGGCGCGCTCGTCTGTGTCGCGGCCGCCAACGCCGGAGCGACCTCCCAGGACCTGAAGACGGGCTTCCTCGTCGGCGCCACCCCGCGAAAGCAGCAGATCGGCTTCATCATCGGCGTCCTCGTTTCGACCCTCGCGATCGGCGGGACGCTGTTCCTCCTCGACAGCACGCTGAAGGGACCCAACGAGCTGCACGGCATCGGCGGCCCGCAGCTCCCCGCTCCGCAGGCGACGCTGATGGCGACGATCATCAAGGGGCTGCTCGCCAACAATCTCCCGTGGGCGCCCGTCCTCGTCGGCGCGTTCCTCGCGATCATGGCGCAGCTCGCCGGCGCGCACGCGCTCTCCTGGGCGGTCGGCGCCTACCTCCCCGTCTCGACGACGTTCCCGATCTGGGTCGGAGGCATGATGAAGTCGCTCGCCGACCGGATGAGCCACCGGAAGGACGAGTCGGAGCTCTCCTCCGGAATGCTCTACGCGACCGGGCTCGTCGCGGGAGGATCGCTCGGCGGCGTCGCGATCGCGTTCGTGGCCTTCTTCGGCGATCGCGTGCTCCACATGGAGCACCCGCCGCTCCTCGAGTTCCTCGACCTCGGCGGCCGTTTCTATCCGGCATTCAAGAGCGGAGTCGGCGGACAGATCCTGTGCGCCGCGGTGTTCGGCGTCCTCTGCCTGCTCCTCGTCCGCAACGCGCAGAAGGATCTCGAAGGCTAGAGCGCGCGAGGCGCGCCGGGAAAAGCCCGCTCCGGCGGGCTTTTTCGTCATAGACTTTCGTCCCGATTCGGAGGCTCGATGAAGAAGCTCGCTCTCGCGGTTCTCGTTCTCGCGTTCGCCGCCGCCGCTTTCGCGCAGGCTCCTCCGGCGAAAACCCTCGTCCTGAAGGCCGCGCGGATGTTCGACGGCCGCTCCGAGCGCGCGGTTTCCCCCGGGCTCGTCGTCGTCGAGAACGGGAAGATCGCTTCCGTCGGCGGAGCGCCGCCGGCCGGCGCCGAGGTGATCGATCTCGGCGACGCGACGCTCCTCCCCGGCTTCATCGACGCGCACGTCCATCTCTCGATGGAAGCCTCCGACAACTGGCTCGCGGATTTCTATTCGCGGATCATGCGGTTTCCCGCCGAGCAGGCCCATTACGCGGAGCTCTACGCCCGCCGCACGCTCGACGCGGGATTCACGACGGTCCGCGACGTCGGCTCGTGGGAATACGTGGCGGTCGGCCTCCGGAACGCGATCAACGCCGGGATCACCGAAGGCCCGCGCATGCTCGTGTCGAACTACGCGATCGGGGCGACGGGCGGCCACACCGACGGAACACCCTACCCCCCCGATCGGGTGAGGGCGTCGGGACCGCGGGAAGGCGTCTGCAACGGCCCCGAGGAATGCCGCGCCGCCGTCCGATACCAGATCAAGTACGGCGCCGACGTCATCAAGTGCATGCCCTCCGGAGGGGTGCTCTCGCTCGGCGATCCGGTCGACGCGCCGGAGCTCACCCAGGAGGAGATGAACGCGATCGTCTCCGAGGCCCACGCGTGGGGGCGGAAGGTCGCCGCCCACTGCCACGGCGACGCCGCGGCGAAGATCGCGATCGCGGCCGGCGTGGACTCGATCGAGCACGGCTCCTTCCTGAAGCCGGACACGCTCGCGCTGATGAAGAAGAAGGGGACGTACCTCGTCCCCACGCTGTACGCCGGATACTGGGTCGGCTCGCACGCCGACAGGTTCCCGGCCCCGATCGCGGCGAAGGCGCGGGCGGCGTCGGCCGCGATGACGGCGATGTTCCGCGAAGCCGTGCGTCAGGGAGTGTCGGTCGCGTTCGGAACCGATGCCGGCGTCGAGCCGCACGGCGGCAACGCGCGGGAGTTCTCGCTGATGACCGAGGCGGGACTCGCGCCGGCGGCGGCCCTCCGGGCGGCCATGACCGGCGGCGCCGCGCTCCTCGGGGTGTCCGAAGACTCCGGGACGCTCGAGGCCGGCAAGCGTGCCGATGTCGTCGCGGTGCCGGGCGATCCCCTTTCGAACATCCATGCGACCGAAAAGGTCTTCTTCGTCATGAAACAGGGAAGAGTCGTTCGGAATGTCCGCCCGTGAACGTGGCTCCGGCGAGGTGAGCCCGGAAGGCGCGTCGGCCGTCCTCGAGGCCAACCGCTCCTTCTATGCCGCCCTCGAAGCCCGCGACGCCGCCCGGATGGAGGCCCTCTGGTCGCATGCCGGAGACGTCGCCTGCGTCCATCCCGGGTGGCACCGGCTCGACGGCTGGGAGGAGATCTCGCGCTCGTGGCGGGCGATCTTCGCGAATTCGCGCGCCTGGAAGGTCCACCCCGAGGAGGAGCGCGCCTTCGTGTCGACGGACGTGGCGGTCGTGCTCTGCGTCGAGATCCTCGAGGCCTCGGGAGCTGCCGGCGAACCGGCGCGGATGCAGGCGACCAACGTCTTTCGCCGGGAGGACGGCGGCTGGCGGATGGTCCATCATCATGCGTCGGCGATGCCGGAGGCCGGCGAACAGGAAGAAGAAACCATCAATTGAGCACGCGAGGTGATCCGCGCCGTTATACGGGTCCGTCGATCCGACCGTCGGCACGATGTACTTTCTTCAGTACGCCTTAGCCGCCGGCCGGCCCGCCGAACCCGTCTTCCGGCACGTCTGACCGCGCCTCTCAATTCTGCTGGGGGATTCGCCCGATTCACGGGGAGACGGACGTCTACTCGGTCGCGCCGAGGAACTCCGTTTCCAGCGAGACGCCCGCAGAAATTCGGCGCAGCCGCTCGGAGAGCTCGTCCG
>DASTIQ010000319.1 GCA_035717485.1 Thermoanaerobaculia bacterium
AGCCTGGGGGTGGCTCGATTTTTTCCACGCCGGCCGCGAGGGCCGGATGGGAAGCGAGCCGCGACGGGCGCAAGTCCCCGCGTCGGGTTTTGGCTTCGTGGGATTTCATGGTCTGGGTCTCCGGATCGACCGGAATTCATGCAATATTTGTGCCCCGCGAAATTTTCCGTTCCGCGATCCGCCGGACCGGGAATCGGCGTTCGGACATCCGGCTCGCCGGGGGCCATACACCTTGCAACGGCGCCCGTTTCGTGTATTGTTCGCGGATGATTCGACGATCGAGCGCCAGAAGAGAGAGTTCGGCGGCCCGCCACCCGGATTCGAACGCGATGGCTTCGCGCAACGCGCACGCCCGCGCTCTCGTCGCCTGGACCGCCCAGCGGATGAAGGCGAGCCTCTCGGAAGTCAGGGGACCGTCGCGCCTGCGCAGCCTCTCGCGCGTGCGGGCGGTCGCCGGCTACCTGGGCCGCGAGGTCGCGGCCGTTCCGATCGCGCGGGTCGCGAGGGAGGTCAACCGCGACCCGTCGACGCTCTGGCGCGACGTCGAATGGCTCGAAGCGGAGATGAAACGCGACCGCGACGTGCGGGCCGACGTCGGGAAGACCGCGGCGGCGTGCGCCGCGTGGGTCAAGAGCGGGAGCGCCTCCCCGCGTCGTTGATCCCGCCGGATCCCGGCGGTTCCCGAGTTCGAGTCCGCGTTCCGCCCGCGAGCCGCGCCGGCGATTCCCTCCACCGGATCGGCCGCCTCGGCTCCGTCCGAGCGTACAATGCCGGCGGCAGTTCGGAGGCTCTCTTTGTCCCTCTCCGGCACGTTCGAAAGCATGCCGATGGCGGACCTCATCCAGTGGGCCCGAGCGGCCCGCCGGAACGGCGTCATCACGGTCCGCCATCCCCGCGAGGGGACCGAGCGCCGCATCTGTCTCGAAAACGGAACGATCTCCGCCTGCGCGTCCAACGATTCCCGCGATCACTACGGGAACTACCTCGTGCGGCTCGGGTACTGCAGCGAAGAGGACGTCAACCGCTCGCTCCAGATCCAGAGGGAGACCGGCGTCATGGTCGGGCAGATCCTCGTGATGGTCGAGAAGCTCACGCGCGACGACGCCGTGACCACGTTGACCGAGAAGACGACGGACAACGTCTGCGACGTGTTCCTCTGGGACGAGGGGACCTTCGAATACGACCCGAAGCCGGTGCCCCCCCGCAAGATGGTCGAGCTTTCGATCGATCCGATCGGCGTCGCTCTCGAAGGCCTCCGGCGCGCCGGCGCCTGGAACTCGCTCCGCATCCGCTTCCATCGCGATTCGATCCTCGAGGCCACCGACGCGTCGTTTTCGGCCGCCGGCGAATACGAGAACCCGCGCGTCGCGCGGATCGTCCTCCCGCTCCTCGACGGCCAGCGGACGATCGGCCGGCTCTGCCGCGAGCTGCCGTTCTCGGAATACTCGGTGATCGAGGCGGTGTCGGAGCTCGCCCGGACCGGCCTCGCCCGGACCAGCGACGTGTCCGCGGCGATCCCGCGCCGGCAGCGGCTCGAGGAGAATTTCGCGGAGGCCGCGGCCGCCGAGAAACGGGGGGACTGGGGAACTGCGGTGCAGATCCTCGAGGCGCTCGACGCGCTCCACTGGGAGATCCCGGGGCTCGCGGAAGCCCTTCCGCGCGCGCGCGTCCGCTACAAGCAGAACCTCTATGAAACCGCGTTCCGCCCGGAGGACGTGCCGATCGTCGCGATCGGCGAAGAGGCGGCCGAGCGACTGAAGCTCACCCCCATCGACGGTTTCGTCCTCTCGCGCGTCGACGGCCACGGCACCGTCGCGGAGGTCATCCGGATGTCGGCGCTCGCCGAGATGGACGCGCTCCGATCGTTGAAGAGACTGCTCGACGCCGGGGTGATCCGGTTCCTTCCGCACCCCCGCGCCTGAAGGGCGGGAGCGGTCGGGGCGGGCCGAAGTTCGCCGCCGCGAACCGTCCGGTCGCGGTGGCATAATTCCCGAAACCGGAGAAGGAGGTTTCCATGTCCTCTCTTCCCCCCGAATCCGCCGCCGACCTGCTTCCCTGGGAGCGACGCCGCGCCGATCCCGTCACGGCGTTCGTCGATACGGTCAAGCTCTTCGTGACCCGGCCCGACGAGGCGTGGCGAATCACGCCGGAGCGCGGAGGCCTCGAGTCGCCGCTCCTCTTCGGGTTGATCATTTCGTTCCTCGGGGCCGCGATGTCGTTCGTCTATCGGTGGATCTTCGGCTCGGCCTGGATGCGGATGTTTCCGGCGGCCGCATTCCGCCGGTGGGGAGGCGCGCCCTGGTGGGCAATGAGGCGTCCCGGGGGGTGCGCGATCATCGTCTGGCCGTTCGTCGCCGCCTTCACGATCCTGATCGGATTGTTCGTCTGCGCCGCGATCCTGCATCTCTTCGTCCTGATCGTCGGCGCCGCGCGCGGGTCCGCGTCGGGGTTCGAGGGCTCGTTCCGGGTCGTGTCCTATTCCGCGGTTTCGAGTCTCGCGCAGGTGATCCCGTTATTCGGCGGCCTCATCGCGTTCGTCTGGTGGATCGTCCTCGCCGTGAAGGGGATCGTTCGCCTGCACCGGACGACGACGGGCCGCGCGCTCGCGGCCGTCCTGGTGCCGATCGCCCTGGTGATGGGCCTGGTCGTGCTGTGCGCGATCGTGGTGTTCGGGCTGATCCTGGCTACACACCGCTCCGGCTCGTACTCGTTGTAGGCCGGCTCGGCGGCGTGTTCCTCCGCGGGAGGCGACCCTGAGACAACGGGTGACCTTTTCGCACGTATGCTGTCAAGGAGATTTGACAGTGCCGCCGCACGAGGGGCCCACTGCCGGGAGGAAGGCATGAAACGCCAAGGTTTTCTGATCGACTCCCGCTGGAAGGCCGTCGGCGGGTGCAGCATCCTCATCGCCGTTCTCGGCTCGATCGGCTGGATGGCCTCGGCGGATGTCGGGCAGGACTCGGGCTCCCGCAACCCGCTGCAGCCTTTCATGGACGATACGGGCGCGGTCCAGACCTTCTCGACGCTCGGACCCGTGGACAAGAGCAACCCCTTCTTCCAGAGCCTCGGCACGAATGGCCGAGCCTGCGTCACCTGCCATCAGCCGTCGACCGGCTGGACGCTTTCACCCGCGGAAGTCCGCCGGCGCTTCGACGCGACGGACGGTCTGGATCCCCTCTTTCGGACCAACGACGGATCCACCTCGCCCTTCGCCGACGTCTCGACCGTCGATGCCCGGCGCGAAGCGTACGCCATGCTCCTGACCAAGGGGCTCATCCGTGTCGGAATCGGTATCCCCACCGGGCCCGGCGCTGAGTTCACGCTCGTCGCCGTCGACGATCCCTATGGCTTTGCGAGCGCGAGCGAGCTCTCGCTCTTCCGGCGGCCGCTGCCCTCGACGAACCTGCCGTTCCTGAGCACGGTCATGTTCGACGGCCGCGAAACGTTTCCCGGGAAGTCGATCACGTTCGATCTCATGGACCAGGCCAACGGAGCGACGCTCGGGCACGCTCAGGCAGCCGTTCCGTTGACGACGGAACAGCAGGAAGCGATCGTCGCCTTCGAAACCTCCCTCTATACGGCACAGGTCTGGGACGCGGAGGCGGGAGATCTGAACGGAAGGGGGGCCCTGGGCGGCCCGAAGGCTCTTTCGCAGCAGGAGTTCTTCATCGGCATCAACGATCCCCTCGGGAACAACCCCGACGGAACGCCCTTCACGCCGGTCATCTTCGATACGTTCGACGCCTGGGCGAACGCGGGAGGGCTCGCCCTGGGACAGGATGTCAGCCGAAACACGACGCGAGCGGCCGTCGCCCGGGGACAGCTCCTGTTCAACAGCCGGCGGATCGACATCCAGGGCGTGAAGGGGCTCAACGACGAGCTCGGCGTCCCCACGATCCCGGGGACGTGCGGCACGTGTCACGACTCCCCGAACGTCGGAGACCACTCGATCCCGGCGCCGCTCGACATCGGGCTGACCGACGAATCGCGCCGAACTCCCGACATGCCGCTCTACACCCTGAGGAACAACGTGACCGGCGAAACGATCCGGACGACCGATCCCGGTCGAGCGCTCATCACGGGACGGTGGAAGGACATCGGGCGCTTCAAGGGGCCGATCCTTCGCGGGCTCGCGGCGAGGGCGCCGTATTTTCACAACGGGTCGGCGCCAACGCTCCACGACGTCGTGGACTTCTACAACGAGCGATT
>DASTIQ010000320.1 GCA_035717485.1 Thermoanaerobaculia bacterium
TCCGGCAAGCCGAGGTGCTCCTTGGGCGTGACGTAGCACAGCATCGCCGTACCCGCCTGCGCGATGATCGCCGCGCCGATCGCGGAGGTGATGTGGTCGTATGCCGGCGCGATGTCGGTGGTCAGCGGCCCCAGCGTGTAGAACGGGGCCTCCTCGCACAGCTCCTCCTCGAGCCGCACGTTCTCGACGATCTTGTGCATCGGGACGTGGCCCGGTCCCTCGATCATCACTTGTGCGCCATGGGCTTTGGCGATCTTGGTCAGCTCGCCCAGCGTGCGCAGCTCGGCGAACTGAGCGGCATCGTTGGCGTCGGCGATCGATCCGGGCCGCAGACCGTCGCCCAGCGAGAACGTCACGTCGTACTGGGCGAAGATGTCGCACAGTTCGGGAAAGTTGGTGTACAGGAACGATTCCCGGTGATGGGCCAGGCACCAGGCGGCCATGATGGAGCCCCCGCGGGACACGATGCCCGTCACCCGCTTGGCCGTGAGCGGCACGTAGGCGAGCCTGACTCCTGCGTGGATGGTGAAGTAATCCACCCCCTGCTCCGCCTGCTCGATGAGCGTGTCCCGGAAGATCTCCCAAGTCAGTTCCTCGGCCTTTCCGCCGACCTTCTCGAGCGCCTGGTAGATCGGAACCGTTCCGATCGGAACGGGCGAGTTCCGGATGATCCACTCGCGCGTCTCGTGGATGTTCCTCCCGGTCGAGAGGTCCATGACCGTGTCCGCGCCCCAGCGGATCGCCCACGCCATCTTTTCGACCTCGTCCTCGATCGAGGAGGTCACCGCGGAGTTTCCGATGTTGGCGTTGATCTTCACGAGGAAGTTCCGGCCGATGATCATCGGCTCGAGCTCCGGGTGGTTGACGTTGGCGGGAATGATGGCGCGCCCGCGGGCGACCTCGGAGCGAACGAGCTCCGGCTCGACGCCTTCCCGCAGCGCGACGAACTCCATCTCCGGGGTCACGACGCCTCGACGCGCCCAGTGCATCTGGGTCGCGTTTCCCCGGGACCGGAGCACCCGACGCCGGGGCGGAAGCGGCAGCCCGGGATCGCTGTGCCCCGGCACCGCGCGATAGGACGGGGCCATGCGGTCGTACGGCCCGCGCGCCTCGATCCAGGATTCGCGGAGCGGCGCGAGGCCCGCGCGCACGTCGATCGTCACGTCGGGGTCGGTGTAAGGGCCCGAGGTGTCGTAGAGGCGCAGAGGAGGATTGAGCTCGACGCCCGCGGCCGAGCGCGTCGGCGAGAGCTCGACTTCCCGGACGGGGACGCGGATTCCGCCGGGTCCCGCCAGGTGACGCTTGCGCGAGCCCGGAATCGGGTCGGTCGTCACGACGGAATTGGTCGGCGAATCCCCCGCCCGGCTCCTCATGGTTCCCCCGCCGCGATTCTATAATCCGGACGACCGTGTTGAGAAGCTCGTTCGCGTTCGCCGCGGCCCTGCTCGTCGCGGGGGGCGCGGCGGGCGGCGACGTCCCTCTCGCGGCGCCGCAGGCGGAAGAAGCGAACGTGCTCGCCCGCCGGGCCGTCGAGGCGCTCGCGCGGCACCGCACGCCGTTTCCCGGAGGGATCTTCGACGAGCGATCTCTCGTCGCCGCCGCGGTCGGGGAGGATCTCGCTCCGCGGCTCACCCCGAGGCAGCGCCGGGAGATCGTCGAGAGGATGATCGATTGGTTCGGCGGGCCCTTCTCCGCGCGGGCGATCCCCGCGAAGCCCCCGCTCGCGCTCGGAATCCGCGCGGAAGGCGGCGACGCGATCGCCGCGCTCCTCGTCGCCGTCTCGTCGGGATACCTGAAGACGGAGTGGCGGATCCGCAATCCCGGGCCCGAAGGACGCATCGAGGACGTCGCCCTGACCGATCTGGGACGATCGCTCCGCCAGGAGGCCGTCCAGGCGCTCGGCCCTCCGCCGGTCGCACGGCCGCGGCGCCGCTCCGAGGAAGCGCGGCGCGCCGCCTGGCCGCGCGCGGCGGGACTCGTCGGCGTCCTGATCGTGGCGTTCCTCTTCTCGCGGCGCGCGAAGCCGCGCGAACGGGTCGTCGTGCTGCTCGCGGCGGCCGCGCCCGCCCTCCTCTTCGCCGCCGACGGATACCTCGCCGTCTCCCGCATCTGGAACGAGCCGATCGAGGTCCGCCTGTCGGACGGGCCGCCGTGGGGATATCCGCTGCAGCAGTTCCAGCTCGCCGTCGCCCGCGGGAATCGCTCCCGGGCGCGCGCCGCCGCCGGCGCCGCGATCTCGCTCGGCGCCGCGCCCGAGCCCCTCCATCTCGTCCTCGGCCGGCTCGCCGAGGAAGCGGGGGACGTGCCGGAAGCGCAGTCGTCGTATACGCGGGCGCTCGCTCCCCCGAAACCGGCGCCGGGCGGATGGGCCGGTCTCGCCCGGCTCGACACGGCGGCGGGCCGCGACACGGAGGCGCTCCGGAACTGGACGCGGTACTTCGCGGCCGCCCCTCCCGATCCCAACTCGCTCTTCTTCGAAGCGGTCGCCTACGGCCACCTCCGCGACTGGGAGGGAGCGCAGGGCGCCCTCGCCCGCGCGCTCTCGCTCGACCCCTCGGCGGCCGACCTCTACGCCCTCAGTGCGAGCCTCTACGGCGCCGCCGGCGATGCGGCGAACGCGATCGCGCGCCTGCGGGACGAGGAGAAGATCCGTCCGCTCGATCGCTCCCGGCTCGCGGCCGACGGAAACTTCACGCCGATCGCCGAGGATCCGGGCTGGAAGGCGTTCCTGGAGGAGAAGAAGCCCTGACGATGCCGCGAGTCCGCCTCTCGGGTCATCGGCTCCTCCGCGTGGAAGTTTCGGGGATCGCGCCCTTCTTCGGCTTTCCGGGCGGTCCGCTGTAGAACGCGGAGAGCGCTTCGACGACGCCCCGGGCCACGTTTTCCCGGTAGGTCCGCGTCTGGATGAGCGCGTGGTCCTCGGGATTGTTGAGATTGCACACCTCGAGGAGGACGCGGGCCGGAATCGCGTTGTATCGGATGACCGCGGGGACCCACTCGCGACCCGAGCGGATGACGCTCTGGCGGATCGGGTTGAACGCGTGGACGGCGAGGCCGTCTCGCCGGAAGCTCCCGACGAGATCCTCCGCGAACTGCCGCGATACGCCCTCGGATTCGAGGCGCTCGCGCCGGGAAAAGGAGACGCGCGGCTCCTGCCGGTACTCCCGGCGCGCCTCGTAGACGGCCCCCGACTTTCCGAACGAGCTCTTGAGGAGCCGCTCGCCCGGGATGTACACCATCGAGCCGCGCACCGAGGGATGGAGCGAGTCGGCGTGGATCGAGAGGAAGACCACGCGGGAACGGTCGCCGCCGCGCCGCACGGCCGTGCGGAGCAGCGCGTTCGAGAGATACCAGCGGAGATGGACGCCCGCGACCGTGTCCTCGATCGGATAGGGCGGCGTCGTCATGACGCGTCCGCCCGACGATGCCGGGAGCCGGTCGCGGTCCGGGATCGCCGCCGAGCTCCCGTCCTCGACGGTGCAGACCACCTTCGCCTTCGTGTGCCGCCGCAGCAGGTCCGCGATCCGCATCGTGATGTCGTAGACGTAGCGCGACTCGGCGACGCCGTCGACGAGCGCCCCCGTGTCGCGTCCCCCGTGTCCCGGGTCGAGGACGACCGTCACGCCCTTCAGGTCCGTCGCCCGGATCCGATTGACGAACTGCGCGGTCTCGAGGAGCGAGCGCTCGTGCTCCCGGCGGGCAGGATCGTCGGGCGGCCGGTATTCCGGGAGGAGGTCGTCGCGCGGGATCTTCACCGCGAAGCCGACCGGGATCGCTCGCACGTCGGTGATCCCGCTCCGCGCGGCGATCTTCGCCGCTTCCGCGTTGACGTCCTCGGCGTGGACGAGCCCGGTGAAGCGGGCGACGACGGCGGAATACAGCGCCTCCCCCTTCTGCAGCCGGTACAGCGCGTACTTCCCCGACCCGTCGGAGCCGTAGGAGAGCGCGGGAAGCGCCGCAGACTCGGCGGCGAGGGCCTCGGAGCGGAAACCGGGAAGGAGGAGCGACGAGGGAATCTCGATCTTCTGCCCCTTCTCGGTCTCGAGCGAGGCGAGGGAGTTCGCCCGGCGGATCTCCGTGTACCGGGCGCCGTCTCCCGTGAACCACTCGGCGATGCGCCAGAGGCTCTCCGGCGAGCCGGCGGGCGCGGTGACGAGGTGCGTCCACGACTCGGGGTGCCCCGAGTCCTCCGGAAAGAGCGCCTGCATCGCGATCTTCTTGTAGTTGTCGGAGAGGAGCTCGTACGGGACGCGGAGGAAGACGCCCGCCGCCCCGACCTTTTCCCGATGGTTCAGCGCGAGGATCTTCTCCTGCGTCTTCGGGTCCTCCGAAAACCGGCGCGCGAACGCCTCGACCCCTTCTCCCGGAAGCGGCTTGGCGAACAGAAAGACGAGGTCGCCCCGGGCGATCGACACTTTCAACTCCGGCGAGACGACGGCGGTCCGGACGAACTCGGGGTCCTCGACGGCCGCTCCGGCCACCGCGGCGGGGAGGCCCGGGAAGGCCGAGGCGAAGACGGCCGCGAAGACCGCCGCGACCCGGATCCCCTTCGTTCGGAAGCGCCGCACCCCGACGCCCGAGTCAACCCGCGATCGGCGGAACGGCATCCGTGAACCGGGTCTCGCGCTCGTAGGCGGCGGCGAGCGCGAAGAGCGTCTCTTCCCGCCACGGCGGCGCCATCAACTGGAGCGCGAGGGGCAGCCCCTCGCGGGAGAACCCGGAGGGAACCGAGATGGCCGGGATCCCGGCGAGGGACGCCGGGGTCGTGTAGATGTCGGAGAGATACATCGCGAGCGGATCGTCGACCTTCTCGCCGAGGCGGAATGCCGGCCCGGGAACGGTCGGGCAGGCGATCGCGTCGACGCGGGAGAACGCCGCGGCGAAATCGCGCTTGAGCAGCGCCCGCACCCGGCTCGCCCGCCCGTAGAACGCGTCGGCGTAGCCCGCCGAGAGAGCGAACGTCCCGAGCAGGATCCGCCGCTTCACCTCCGCGCCGAAGCCCCGGGTCCGGTGATCCGCGTAGAACGACGCGAGATCGGCCGCCTCGTCGCGGGGGCCGTACCGGATCCCGTCGTAGCGGGCGAGATTCGAGGACGCTTCGGCGTTGGCGACCACGTAATACACGGGGATCGCGAACGGCGCGCGCGGGACCGAGACTTCCTCGACGACGGCGCCCGCGCGTTCGAGCGCCGACACGGCCTGCGCGAAGTTCTCGAGCGCCTGCGGGTCGGCGCCCTCGACGGCGGCCTCCCGAAGGACGCCGACCCGGAGACCCTTCGCGCCGCGCCCGAGCGCCGCCAGCGGGTCTCCGGCCGGAACGTCGGGAGCAGCCGTCGAATCGCGCGGATCCGGACCCGCGATCGCCGCGTAGATCCGGACGCAGTCTTCGACCGTCGCCGCGATCGGCCCGATCTGATCGAGGGAGGACGCGAAAGCGACGAGGCCGAAGCGGGAGACCCGTCCGTACGTCGGCTTCAGTCCCACGACGCCGCACAGGGCCGCCGGCTGGCGGACCGAGCCTCCCGTGTCGGAGCCGAGGGCCGCGGGGACCTCGCGGGCCGCGACCGACGCCGCGCTCCCGCCGGACGACCCGCCGGGAACGCGCTCCGGATCCCACGGGTTGCGCGTCTTCTGGAAGGCCGAATTCTCGGTCGAGGATCCCATCGCGAACTCGTCGAGGTTCGTCTTTCCCGCGACGATGGCTCCCGCCGTCTTCAGGCGGGCGACCGCCGTCGCGTCGTATCCGGGCGTGAAACCTTCGAGAATCCGGGAGGCGCACGACGCGGGGTAGCCCTCCGCCGTCATGTTGTCCTTGATGCCGACGAGCACGCCGGCGAGGGGGAGATCCTCCCCCGCCGCGATCCTTTGGTCGACGCGGCGGGCTTCCGCGAGCACCCGCTCCTCGTCCCACGTCAGGAAAGCGCCGATCCGGGGCTCGATCCGGGCGATCCGGTCGAGCGCGTCGCCGGCGATCCGCTCGGCCGTCGTCGAACGGTCACGGATCGCCGAGACGATCTCGCCGATGGGGCTCAACGGCGCCCCGCGCGACCCGGCCGGGTCATCGGCTCGCGTCGACGACCCGCGGCACCGGAACGAGGCCGTGGGCGGTGACGGCGGCGTTTCGGGCGAGCTCCTCGCGCCCCTCCCCGGGAATCGGCCGGTCGGTCCGAAGCGGCGTCGGAGGGGGGGCTTCCGGTTCCGGGAGCTCGGCGTCCGGAATCTCCGCGATGCGTTCGATGTGCGCGAGGATGTGTTCGAGCTTCGGAGCGAGGCCATCGGCCTCTCCGGGCGAGAGATGGAGGCGCGCGAGACGGGCGATCCGTTCGACGCCCTCCCGCGAAAGGAACGGGTTCTCGAACGCGGATGTCATTGGAACCATTGTACCCTCTCGGGATGCGCCTGCGATCGGTCGAGCGCGCGATCCGGACCGCCGCGAAGGAAACCGGAACGACCGCCTATCTCGTCGGCGGCGCCATCCGGGACGCGCTTCTCGGCTTGCCCGTCGCCGACGTCGACGTCGCCGTCCCGGAAGGCGAGGAGAGGCTCGCACGGGCCCTCTCGGCCGAGGGATTCGGAACGGCATTTCCTCTCGCGCCCCCGGGCTCCCCCGCTCCCGTCTGGAGGATCGCGAAGGAGGGCTCCGTCGTCGACGTCGCCCGCTTCGAACGCGGGGAGACGATCGAGACGGATCTCGCGCGCCGGGATTTCACCGTCAACGCGCTCGCGCGCGAAGCGGGCAAGCGGCGGCTGATCGATCCCTTCGGGGGCGCCGCCGATCTCCGCGCGGGTCGGATCCGCTCGATTTCCGAGGCGAATCTCGCGAGCGACCCCGTGCGCGTCCTCCGCGCCTATCGTCTCGCGGCGGTTCGCGGATGGACGATCGCGCCGTCGACGCGGAAGAGCCTGGCGCGGCACGTCCGGCGGCTTTCCGAGGCCGCCCCGGAGCGCGTGCACGACGAGCTCATCCGCCTGTTTGCCGGCGAGTTTCCGCGCGCGATCGGCTGGGCGGCCGCCGACGGCGTACTCGCCCGGGCGCTGGGCATCGGCGACGCGCCGGCGCTGACCCGCGCGGCGCGGCGCTTTCCCGATCCCGGCCGAAAGCCGCGCTCCGCCACGGTGGCGGACCGTCTCGCGATCTTCTTCCGCGCCGCTTCCGTCCGGGAAGGGAGGGCCGTCGATGCCCTGTGGCGCGCGAAGTTTTCGCGGGCCGAAATCCGCGAGATCGCCCGGCGCCGCCGTTTCCTGGAAGCGGCATTCTCCGGCCGCTCCCCGGAACGCGCGCTCTTTCCGTTTCGCGACGATCTCCCCTCGCTCCTCCGTCTCGCCGACGCGGCCGCCGCCAACCGGACGGAATCGGCGCGCGTGCGCGCGCTCCGCTCGGCGGCGCGCCGCGTCGAAAAGCGCGAGGCGCCGATCGGCGGCGACGACGTGCGGGCGTGGCTCGGGATCGCTCCCGGACCCGAGGTCGGCCGGAGGCTCGAGGCCGCCCGCTACGCCTGGTTCACCCGCCGCTGGCGGTCCCGGGACGAGATTCGGGCCGGCCTCGAGCGCCGCCGCGTTTGACCGGCGGCGGAGGCTGGGTTACTCTTCGCGCACTGCCGACCAGGGGGAGAGTTGGAGCTTTCGGAACTCCTGAAATTCACCGCCAAGAAGGGTGCGTCCGACCTGCATCTCAAGCCGATGCGGCCGCCGCTGCTCCGCCTGAACGGGAAGATGATCCCCCTGAAGACGGACCCCCTCTCGCCGAAGACTCTCGAGGACATGCTCCTGCCGATCCTCACGCCGCTCCAGAAGCAGCGGCTCGAGCAGGATCTCGCCGTGGACGTCGGCTACGGCCTGCAGGGGGTCGCGCGATTCCGCGCGAACATCTACACCCAGCGCGGCTCGTTCGCCGCCGCGTTTCGCCGCATCCCCTTCAAGCTGCCGACGATCGACGAGCTCGAGCTCCCCGACGTTCTGGGTTCGTTCGCGCACCTCCCGGCCGGCCTCGTGATCGTCACCGGCCCGACCGGGTCGGGAAAATCGACGACGCTCGCCGCGATCATGCGCGAGATCACCGAGAAGCGGCCCGTGCACATCGTGACGATCGAGGATCCGATCGAATATCTGCTCTCCGACGGCGTCGCCGCCGTGTCGCAGCGCGAGGTCGGGACCGACACGCCGAGCTTCAAGGAGGCGCTGAAGAACGTCGTCCGCCAGGATCCCGACGTCATCATGGTCGGCGAGATGCGCGACTGGGAGACCATGCAGACCGCGATCACCGCCGCGGAAACGGGCCACCTCGTCTTTTCGACGCTCCACACCAACAACGCGGCGCAGGCGATCGACCGCATGATCGACTCCTGCCCTCCCGCCCTGCAGCGGCAGGTGCGGTCCCAGCTCGCCCTGGTTCTCCGGGCGATCGTGTCGATGAAACTGATCGAGAAGTCCGACGGCGCCGGCCTCACGGCCGTCGTCGAGGTGATGATCAACTCGCCCAAGATCGCCAAGCACATCGACCAGGGCGAGACGAAGGACATCGTCGAGGAAATCGAATCGTCCGTCGGCTACTACCGGATGCAGTCGATGAACCAGTCGCTCCTCGCGCTCCTGGTCCACCAGAAGATCTCCTACGACAAGGCGATGGAGGCCTCCACCGACCCCGAGGACCTGTCGCTGAAGCTCCGGAAGCTGTTCCCCCAGATCGAAGAGTCGTTCCGAGGAGGAGCCATGCCGTCGTTCAACGATTTCTCCGTCATCACCGGCCTCATGGACACCAAGAAGCTCTACGAGGAGCAGGAGGAGAAGTGGAAGATGCGGATGACGGAGGTCCAGGAGGAAGTCACCCGCCTTCGCCAGGAGATCGACGACCAGAAGCGCCTGAACGAGGCGAAGGCGAAGGGATACGCGGACCTCGAGTCCGAGGCCGCCCGCCTGCGCACCGACGCGGACCGCACCCAGAAGGACGCGGCGCAGAAGATCGCGGCGCTCAACGAGCGGATCAAGCAGTTGAACCAGCAGCTCTCCGAATACGCCGGCGGACGCAAGCCCGCCGCGAACGAAGGCTTCTTCAAGCGATAGCGTCGCGCGCCCCGGCCGCGCGACGTCCTCCCGATTTCGAGATCCGAAACGGGCCCGCTCCGGGTCAGCCCGTTTTTCCGGCCGCCTTCAGGAGCTCCTTCAGGAGGATGGCCGTCGGCTCCTTGCCGGGGACGCAGAGATTCGAGTCCTTCTCCGTGCCGGCGGCGAGGGCCGCCGCGTAGCCCTCGCAGTCGTATCCGCAGGCCGTGCAGTCGGTCTGGGCCATTGCCGCGAAGAGCTTCGTCTTGAGGTCCCCGTCCTTGGCCATCTCCATGCGCTTGGGGAGCGGGATCGTTTCGTCGTGGAAAGCGGGCGCCTCCTTCTTCGGCGCCTTCGCTTTCTCCTCCTCCACCTTCCCGGTGTTGAGCCATCGGCCGTAGGAGAGGCAGCTCGGGCAGACGAACGCATAGTCCCACTGCTGGGGGAGATGCTGCGCCGGCGTCCGATAGACGACGAGCGGCTCGAAATCCTGGGGGCAAGCGGGCGCCTCGCGCTCCTGCGCGTCGTTGACCATGGCGCGGAGATGCCCGGACGAGAACTGGATCTGCTTCGGCTTCTGGTCGAAACGGTACATCTTCCCCTTCGGGGTGACCATCACGACCTGGGGCTTGAACGTGCGGTCCACGTAGAAGGCCCGCATCGGTTCCCCGGTCTCGGGATCGAGGACCGGGTTCTGGCTCCAGAAATCGGCGAGGAGTCGACTCTGTTCGCGAAGGGAAAGCTTCATTCCACCGTCCTTCCGGGCGCGCATTGTAGCAAACCGGTCCGGGCGCCGCGGCTCTTCAGATCGTCTCCGATCTCACGAACGGATTCCGCCGCTTCTCCCATCCGATCGTCGTCTCCTCGCCGTGGCCGGGCACGACCCTCAGCGCGTCGGGGAGCGAGTAGAGCCGTTCGCGGATCGACCGCTCGATCTCCGGAAACGATCCCCCCCAAAGGTCGGTCCGTCCGATCGATTCGCGGAAGAGCGTGTCTCCCGAGAGGAGAACGGGCTCGTCTCCGTCGGAGAGGAAACTGACCGAGCCCGGCGAATGGCCGGGAGTGTGGATCACGCGGATCTCCGACGAGCCGACCGGGATCGTCTCCCGGTCGACGAGCGGCTCGGTCACCTTCTCCGGATCGTCGAACCGGAACCCGAAGAGGCGGCCCTGCTCCGGGAGCATCTCGTAGAGGAAACGGTCCTCGGGATGGAGCCGGATCGGCGCGCGGGTGGCCCGGTGAACGGCGCCCGCCGCCGCGATGTGATCGAAGTGGGCATGCGTGTGGAGCAGGACGACCGCCTTCGCGCCGGCGCGCCCCAGCGCGTCGAGAATCCGCTCCGGTTCGTCGCCGGGGTCGACGACGGCCGCCTGAGCCGTCTCGCCGTCGACGAGGATCGCGCAGTTGCAGGCGAGCGGCCCGACCGCGAGGATCTCCGCGACGCGAAGAGTCATGCGCGGACCGGCACCACGACGTTCACCTCGTGTCTCTCTTTTCGCGCCGGGTCCGCCCAGACCCTCTCCGTCGATCCGAGGTTGATCTGCACGGCCCATTCGTCGTTCCCGGCGAGGCGCCGTTCCGAGGCGAAGAGCTTCCTCCTCGATCTCGGCGTGAAGATCTCCCACCGCAGCCAGCCGAACTCGGCCACGCCGCCCCGCACGCAGAACGCGGGAATCCTCTCCCCCGCCTCGATCGGCGCCTCGCGAACGGTCGTCGGCCGGAATCCGTTCGCCTGCAGACGCCCGACGAATTCGTCGCTCACGTCGCGCCCGTTCCAGACGAGCTCGTGCCGTCCCCGCGTCACGCCCCGCCCGAGGATCAGGTCGTCGAGAACTTCGGAAAGATGGCGGTCGTCTCCCTTGGCCTCCACGAATCCAGTCTATCGCCTCCCTCGGACGAGACACGATCGCCGCATCGAATCCCGCGGACGCCGGGCGCAGCTCATCCTCTCTCCGGGGATCGGGCGACGCGAATCCGCGCGCGCCCGCCCGGCTCGATGCATCGCCGCGCCCGCTATACTCCCCCCGTGCACTGGAGCGACCTGCTGTTGATCCGCCTCCCGCTCGCGCTCTGGGTCGGCGGGACCTTTCTCGCCGCCGCCGCCGCGCCGCGGATCTTCGGCCTCGTACCCTCCCGCGACATGGCGGGAGACGTGTTCGGCGCGATCCTCGCGCGACTCGGCGCGATCGAGCACGGGTTGTCGCTCGTCCTGGTGCTCGGAATCTTCTCGGCGGTCGGCCGCGAAGGACGAATCGCGGGGCGCGCCGCGGTGACGGCCATCGGAGCCTTCCTCGCGATCGCGGGGAACGTCTATACCTCGATGGTGCTCCGGCCCCGGATGCGCTACTACCGCGCGCAGGCCGGATCGTTCGACGTCATTCCCGAGGACGATCCGTGGCGCCGCCGTTTCGGGGTCCTTCACCGGCGCTCCTCGCGCGTGACGATGCTCGGTCTCGCGTGCGCCCTCGCCGCTCTCCTCTGCGCGCCCTAGCCCGTGACGTTCTCCGACTTCCGCTCCGACACGGTCACCCGCCCGACGGGGGCGATGCGGCGCGCGATGGCGGAGGCGGAAGTCGGCGACGACGTCTACGGCGAAGACCCGACGGTCCGCCGGCTCGAGGATCGTACGGCGGAGCTCCTCGGCCGGGAGGCGGCGCTCTTCGTGCCGACCGGCTCGATGGGGAACCAGATCTCGCTCCGCGTGCTCGCCCGGCCGGGATCCGAGGTCATCGTCGAGTCGCGGGCGCACGTCTTCAACGCCGAAATGGCGGCGATGTCGGCGCTCTCGGGGCTGTTGCCCCGCCCGATCGCGACCGCCGACGGGATCCTCACGCCGGCGGACGTCGAGCCGTGGATCCAGACGGACCACCCGCTTCGCCCCCGGACCGCCCTCCTCGCCCTCGAGAACACGATCAACTTCTGGGGAGGGCGCATCGTGCCGCTCGACGCGCAGAAGGGCCTGGCGGCGCTCTGCCGGCGGCGCGGGATCGCGCTGCATCTCGACGGATCGAGGATCTGGAATGCCGCCGCGGCGACGGGGATCCCCGAACGGGAGCTCGCCGCCGGCGCCGACTCCGTCAACGTCTGTTTCTCCAAGGGTCTGGGAGCTCCGGTCGGATCCGCCGTCGCGGGAACGCACGGCTTCGTCGAAGAAGCGCGCCGCGCCCGCAAGCTGTTCGGTGGCGGCATGCGCCAGGCGGGAATTCTCGCCGCCGCCGCGCTCGTCGCGCTCGACTCGCGTGATCGTCTCGTCGAGGACCACGCTCTCGCGCGCCGCCTGGCGGAAGGGCTCTCCGGCCTCCCCGGGATCTCGCTCCCCTACGGCTGCGCGACGAACATCGTGATCTTCGTCGCCTCGGGCCGGAAGCACGCCGCCGATTGGGTCGCCGGATTCCGCGGCGAGGGAGTCCTGTGCGGCGCCTACCCGGGGGAGGAGGTGCGGATGGTCACGCACCGCGACGTCACCGCCGCCGACGTGGACCGGGCGCTGACCGCCGCCCGGCGGATCGCGGAGAGCTGATCCCCCGATTCGGTCCCCGCGGGAGCGTGCCGCAGGCGCCTCACCGCCGTCGGGCGATCACGTCGATCTCCACGAGCGCACCGGCCGGGAGCTCGGCGACCGCGACCGTCGACCGGGCCGGCCGGTGCTCCCCGAAACGCGCCGCGTAGACGGCGTTCATCGGCGCGAAGTTCGCCATCGTCGTCAGGAACACCGTCGTCTTGACGACGTCCGAGAACGCCAGCCCCGCTTCCGCCAGAACCGCCTCCAGGTTGTCGAACACGCGTGCCGCCTGCGTCTCGATACCTCCTTCGACGATCTTCATCGTGGCCGGATCGAGACCGACCTGACCCGCCGAAAAGAGAAACCCGTGCGATTCGACCGCCTGCGAATAAGGGCCGATCGCCTTCGGGGCCTTGTCCGTCGAGATCCGATTCATTCCTCGTCTCCTTCTTCCTCGACCGCCGCGACGTACGGGAGATTCCGGTACCGTTCCGCGACGTCGAGACCGTATCCCACCACGAACCGGTCCTCGATCTCGAATCCGACGTAATCGACGGGGGGCGCCCCCGGCTTTCGGAGGAGCGCGCAGACCCGCAGGGTCGCCGGACCGCGGTCGCGGAGCATCCCGACGATCTTCTCGAGGGTGCGCCCGGTGTCCACGACGTCCTCGACGACGACGACGTTCCGTCCCGCGACGTCCGTCGAGAGGTCGCGGACGACCCGGACGTTCCCCGACGAGCGGGTGCCCTCCCCGTATGACGACACCTGGAGGAAATCGATCGTCACCGGGGAGCGGAGCTGCCGGGCGAGATCGGAGAGGAAGAACACGGAGCCCTTGAGGATGCCGACCAGCAGGACCGGGCGGCCGTCGAGGTCGGTGTCGATCCCGGCGGCCACGCGCGAGACGCCCTCCGCGATCTGCCTTTCGTCGAGGATGGTCCGCGAAAGCTTGTGCGCCAGGAGGCCTCCTGGTCTAGAATAAACCAGGATCCCAAGAATGCTCGTCGCCGAACTCGAGGACCTGCATGGAGCCTACATCCGGCTGACGGAGAAGTTCAAGGCTCTCTGGACCTTCCACCAGTTTCTCAGGGGCGTGCATCACACGTTCCTCGGCGACACTCCCTCCTACGATCTCGATTTCAACGGCGTCTACGACCGCCTCCGCGAGGTCAGCTCCGCGGTCACCTCTCCGGCGGCGCCGGACGACGTTCGCGACCGCCTCGACCGGATCGATACGGAGCTGTCGCTCGCGACCCGGACGCTCCGCCTCGCGGATCGGGCCCTCGGGCCGTCCCTCCTGCGCCGGTTCTTCGACAAGGTCAAGCCACAGGATCCGAAGATCGTCTATCACCTGCTGCGTTTCTATTTCTCGCAGCCGGAGCTCGACGACGACACGGCCGACAAGCTCGACTTCCTCGTCACGATCGCCGCCGCGCGTCCCGAAAGCGCGGTGACGCAGCCGCGGGAGCGCGAGGACGCGGAGCGGCTCTTCGAGGCGATCGTCTCCGGCTGTTCCTGGCCCGCCGTCGACGGCGACGAGGCGGCCGCGCTCGTTTCCGCCATGGACGAGCTCGCCGCCGACGTCGCGGCCTGCCGTTCGTTCGAAGACCTCGTCCGGGAGCGGCGCGTCGAAAACATCCGCACGATCAAGCGTCGGCTCGGGTTCGCGCTCGCCAACCCGCGCGTCCTCGCTTCGGTCGGCCTCGCGAACGTCCGCACCCGGTCGGTGTTCCACCGGTTCTTCGAGGAGGAGCGGCAGCGGATCCAGGAGGCGGCGGAGCGGATCGAGAACCTGGAGCGTGAAATCGCGCACGGCGGGCCCGTCCCCCCCGAGTTCGAGCGGTTCCGCGACGCGCGGCGCCAGTTCGAGCACCTCCAGGAGGAGGCGAACGTCCGCGCGGGCGACCTCCTCGCGCTCAAGCACCGGATCTCGGACGTGCTGGAGAAATTCGACCTCCGCCGGATCGACGGCGACGAAATCGACGACGCCCTCGAGATCGACGAGGATCTCCCGTCCCGCGGGACCGAAGACTCCGCCGGCGCGCTCCGCGAGGCCATCGACAAGGTTCTCGCCGCCGTCGAGATGGGAGAGGGGAACCTGAAGGAGATCGGGAACCTGGGGCTCGAGAGCTGGGAAGTCCGCGCGGCCAAGCGGGCGATCGCCGGGAACGGCCGCGCGATCTCGGACCGCGACGCCCTGCTGCTGGAAGGCGCCGCCCTCCGAGTCCGCGCCGAAGAGGACGTCGGACAGTGGACGCGCGCGAAGAAGATGGGACGCCCGCTGCCCCCCCTTCGCGCCCGCGCGGAGGAGACGCTCCGGCTGGCGGCCGACACCGATCGCCGTTTCGCCGCGCTCATCCACGAGGCCGGAGAAGAGTCGCTCCCCGAGGAAGTCAAGGCGCTCGTCCGTTCCCGGTTCCGGCTGCTGTACGCCTACTCCGGGCTCTGGCTCCTCCACGACGCCGAACCCGCGTGAGCCGCCGGCGCCGTCGGGCGCTGTGCTAGAGTCGCCGAAAACCTCCGATGAAAAGGATCGTCACGGTCTCTTCCGGGAAGGGAGGCGTCGGAAAAACGACGTTCGCCGTCAATTTCGCGCTCTCCCTCGCGACCGCCGCCCCGACGATCCTCGTCGACCTCGACACCGGGACTTCCTCCGTGCGCAACAGCATCGACGCACCGGTCGACAAGGATCTCTACCACTTCTTCCGCAAGGACGCGCCCCTGACGGAGTGCGTGACCCGCCTTCCCGCGTCGCTCGATCCGACGGGACGCTACCGGGATTTCGGATTCGTCGCGGGTCCCCGCCACATGATCGAGGACATCACGAATTTCGGGGAAGCCGCCCGGGCCAAGCTGATCGGCGCCATCAACCGGCTCCCCGCGACGTACGTGGTCGTCGACCTGAAAGCGGGGCTGGACGCCAACGTCATCGACTTCCTGCCCTACTCGAATTCGGGGATCCTGATCTTCACCCCGGAGCTCCCGGCCGCCACCCTCGCCGCTTCCGACATCGTCAAGGCGATTCTCTTCCGGAAGCTCCGGATCCTTTTCGCTCCCGGCTCCCCCGTCTACGACCGCGCCGCGCTCTCGTCGCACGATCCGCGGATGATCAGCGAGCTCCTCGACGCCGTCGAGGACGTCTACGACGATTCGATCCCGAACATCGACGCGTTCCTGGAGGACCTCGGCGGGAGCCTCGGCGACGACCCTCTCGTCGACCTCCTCCGCGAGAGCGTCGAGGACTTCCGCGTCTATTACGTGCTCAACATGTTCAACGGAGTTCGCGAGTCGTACGAGACCGCGATCGAGCCCTTCGTCTCGAACCTCGTCGAGAACGTCTCCGCCCGGCTCCCGGTCACGAACCTCGGCTGGATCGTGAGACACGACCGCATCCACGAGGCGAACCGCCGCCGCTGCCCGGTGCTCCTCTCCCCGGACCCCGAGCCCGCTCCGCCTCCGGCTCCGACGGCCGCGGAGCTCGAAATCCAGGCGCTCGAGCGCTCTTTCCTGCGGCTCGAGCCCGAGACGCGGGCCTCCGCCCCCCCTCGCCCGCGCTTCCGTCCCGCCGACCCCGCCCGGGCCCTCGACCGGCAGCTCGAGGCGTTGCGGGCCATGTACGCCGACCAGCGTGAGTCGGGAGTCCGGGAGAATTTCTCCTACATCACGCACCGGGCGCTCCACCTGATGGAAAGCGTCCGGACCTCGGAGTTCGGGGAGACCCGGATCTGCAGCCGGGAGGAAATCCTGGCACATCTCTTGCCCCGGTCCGAGGCGACGGGATGAGCCTTCGTGCCCCGGCGTTTTTGACTTCTTCCGGGGATCGCTGATAGAAACGCCCATTCCGGAATTCCGGACCGCAGGAGGATCATGAGCACCGTCGAAGCCGTCAACCCGAAGAAGATCACGGCGCGGAAGATCCACCGCGGCCTCTCGGGGAAGGACCTGCGCGAGCTGGCGCGGCGCGAAGAGACCACCTCCGCGTACGGCTCCCCCGTCTACGCCACCCGCGTGAAGAACCGCTCGGCGAAGGACACGTACGTCGTCGAGAACGGGGTGCTCCTGGGGAAGCACCAGAAGGGAATGGATCCCGAGCGGGCCGCCGAGCTCGTCCGCAAGCTCCAGGAGTCGCTCGCCGACCGGGAGCTGATCCAGGTCGACCGCCGCATGGGGATGGCGCCCGAGGCCTCGCTCCACTGCCGGCTTTTCGTTCCGGTCGAATTCGCCCGGATCGCCGCGATGTGGCACAACATGCTCTTCCCGATCGACCCGTCCGGCACGCCGGACTTCGTCTCGGTCTACATCCCCGACTGGCCGGAAAAGGTGATCTTCCTCGATGCGAACGAGGGCTACACCTACATCTGCGGGACGGACTACCCCGGCGAAGCGAAGGAGTCGATGCTCCGCCAGGCGATGTACTGGATCAAGCAGAAGGGGGGCCTCGGCCTGCACGCCGGATCGAAGATCCTGCGCGTGACGGGACGGGACGGAAAGCTCCACGACGTCGGATTCCTCCTCTTCGGGCTCTCCGGTACGGGAAAGACGACGCTGACGCTCCACGACCACGGCCTCGAAGCGCCGGAGCGGGTCGTCATCAAGCAGGACGACGTGGTCCTCCTCGCCGCCGACGGCCGCGCCTTCGGAACGGAGGACGGCTTCTACATCAAGACCGAAGGCTTGGAACCCTCGCAGCGGGTCCTCTGGGACGCCGCGATCTCGCCGACCGCCTGCTTCGAGAACGTGCGGGTCCGCGACGACGGGTCGATCGACTTCTGCGACACGTCGCTCACCTCGAACGGGCGCGGCGTCGTCCTCCGGAGGTTCATCCATGGAACCGACGACGGTATCGATCTCCCGAAGGCGAACAAGATCGTCTTCATCACGCGCCGCAACGACGTCGTCCCGGTCGTCGCCCGGCTGACGCCGGAACAGGGGGCGGCCTTCTTCATGCTCGGGGAGTCGATCGAGACCTCGGCAGGCGACCCGACGCGGGCCGGCCAGGCCAAGCGGGAGGTCGGCACGAACCCGTTCATCGTCGGCCCCGAGGAGGAGGAGGGAAACCGGATCCTGCGGTTCCTCCGCGACCACTCGGACATGCAGGCATACCTCCTGAACACCGGCGCCATCGGCGCACGCGACGGGTCCCCGGGCGAGAAGATCACGATCCGCGCCTCGAGCGAGATCATGAAGCAGATCGCCAAGGACGGCATCGCCTGGCAGCTCGATCCCGACTGGGGATACCAGGTCCCGACGTCGGTACCCGGCGTCGACCTCTCGAAGTACGACCCCCGCTCGCATTACTCGCCCTCCGAGTACGCCGCGCGGGTTTCGAAGCTCCGGGGCGAGCGCGAGCAGTGGCTCGCGCAGTTCCCCGGGCTCGATCCTTCGATCCCGGCGGCGATCGAAGGCCGCCGCTGACGCGCGGCGCGACGATCACGTGGTGAAGACGGCGGAAAACGAAGCCCGCGCCTTCCGGGAAGGCCTCGAGGACATCGTCGCGGCCGAATCCTCCATCTGCTACATCGACGGGGTGCGGGGAGTCCTGTCCTACCGCGGCTACGACATCCACGACCTCGCGGAGCACGCCTCCTTCGAGGAAGTCTGCTTCCTGCTCTGGGAGGGCCGCCTTCCCGCCGCGCCGGAGCTCGCGGAGACGCGCGCGTCGCTCGGCGCCGAGCGGGCCGTGCCGGAGGAGATCCTCTCCCTCGTCCGCGGATTCCTCGTGCGCCGGATGGTCCCGATGGACGTCCTCCGGACGGCGGTGTCCGCGCTGTCGGAAACGGACCCGGACGTCGCCTCGAACGAACCGGACGCGAACCGCCGCAAGGCGGTCCGGCTGACGGCCCGCATGGCGACGATCGTCGCCGCGATCCGCCGGTTCCGCGACGGCAAGGATCCCGTCGAGCCGGACCCGGCGCGGGGACACGCGGAAGATTTCCTCTGGATGCTGAACGGCGCTCCCCCGTCGACCGGGATGGTCCGCGCCTTCGACACGGCGCTCGTCCTCCACGCGGACCACGAGCTGAACGCGTCGACGTTCGCGGCGCGCGTGACGGCGGCCACCCTCTCCGACATGCACTCCGCGATCGTCTCCGCGATCGGAACGCTGAAGGGGCCACTCCACGGCGGGGCCAACGAAGCGGTGATCCGGATGCTGATCGAGATCGGCGATCCGTCCCGGGTCGACGAGGCGATCCGCGCCCGGCTCGCGGCGAAGAAGAAGATCATGGGATTCGGACACCGCGTCTACACGACCGAGGACCCGCGGGCGACTCACCTGCGGGGCATGTCCCGCGACCTCGCGCAGTCGACCGGCGACGACCGGTGGTACGCGATGTCGCGGCGGATCGAGGAGCTCGTCCGCGAGGAGAAGGGGCTCAACTGCAACGTCGATTTCTATTCGGCGTCGACGTATTACATGCTCGGCATTCCGCCCGACCTCTACACGCCGATCTTCGCGCTCTCCCGCTGCGCCGGCTGGACCGCCCACGTGATGGAGCAGCACCGGAACAACCGGCTCATCCGTCCGCGCGCCGAGTACCTCGGCCCCGCCTACCGGCAGCCCTGGCTTCCTCTCGATCAGCGCTGAACGCCCGATGAGCGTTCCGGGGCTCCGCCGCGCCGGCATGGTCGACATGGAGCCGAACACGACCCTCGTGCAGCAGTACCCCGCGCACGAAGCGGTCCCGGAATCCTCCTCGCCCTCCCCTTCCGTCATCGTGCTCCCCGACGCCCGCGGGCTGACGCCGGAGGTGCGGGCCCTCGCGAACCGGCTCGCGCGCGAGGGATTCTTCACCCTCGCGCCGAACCCGTACGCGCACCCGTTCTCGGTCGCCGCGGGCGCGCCGCCCTGGATGTCGTATCCGATGGAGATCGCCGCCGAGGAGGGGTTCAGCGGATTTCCGGTCCGCTCCTCGTTCCGGATCGAGGAAGAGGCCGAGGCGAGGGCGCTCGCCGCGAGTCTCTCGCCGGAGCGCGTCCGGGAGCTCGTCGGACGGACGATCGGATATCTCGCGCTTTGCGCGGAAGCGGATCCCGGGCGGGTCGGCATCCTCGGGCTGGGCGTCGGCGGCCGGAACGGCTTTCGCGCGGCCTGCGAGCTCGGCGAGCGCGTCCGGGCCCTCGCCGTCTGGTCCGGCGGCGGGATCGCCGCCCGTTTCCCGCTCCGGCCGGCAGAGACGATGCCGATCCTCGAATACGAGTCGCTCCGCTCGCCGGTGCTCTTCCTCTACGGCGCGACGGATCGGGAAGCCGGAGCCGCGGAACGCGAGGCCATCGGGCGAATCCTCGCGGCCGCCGGGGTTCCGCACGAGATCGCCGTCTTCCCGGAGGCGGGACACGCGTTCTTCGACGAGGAAAGCCCCGACTTTCGGATCGCCGCCAGCCGCGAGGCGTGGGAGAAGACGGTCGGGTTCTTTCGGGGGGCGCTCGCTCCGTCACCCGGGGGTTCCCGGGCATGAAGAAGGCCGGCGTCGCCGCCGGCCGGCCGGGGGTCCCGCGCACCGGGTGGCCTACTCGCCCAGATACGCTTCCTTCACCCTGGGATCGGTCGCGATCTGCTCGGACCGCCCCGACAACGTGACGGAACCCGTCTCCAGAACGTAGGCGCGGTGGCTGTGCTTCAAGGCCGCGTTCGCGTTCTGCTCGACGAGGAGGACCGAGGCCCCTTCCCGGTTGATGTTCTCGATCGACTCGAAGATCGTGTGCACCAGGAGGGGCGCGAGCCCGAGCGACGGCTCGTCGAGGAGGAGCACGTCCGGGCGCGACATCAGGGCCCGCCCGATCGCGAGCATCTGCTGCTCCCCCCCGGAAAGCGTCCCGGCGCGCTGCCGCACCCGCTCCTTGAGTCGCGGGAAGACCGTGAAGACGCGATCGAGGTCCCCGTCGACCGCGTCGTCGCGCCGGGAATAGGCGCCGAGCTCGAGGTTTTCGCGGACGGTGAGATTCGCGAAGACCGCCCGGCCTTCCGGAACGAGAGTCATCCGGTCGCGAACGATGCGAAACGTCGGCTTCCCGCCGATCGGTTCGCCCCGGTAGAGCACGGCGCCGGACGCGGCGGGCACGAGCCCCATGATCGCCCGGAGCGTCGTCGACTTTCCGGCGCCGTTGGCGCCGATCAGCGTGACGATCTCGCCGCGGTCGAGCGTGAGCGAAACGCCGCGGAGGGCCTTCACCGCCCCGTAGTTCACCTCGAGGTCCCGGACTTCGAGGACGGTCTTCCCGTCCGGTGTCGAAAGGCCGAGCATCACGCCCCCCCCAGGTACGCTTCGATCGTGCGCGGATCCTTCTGGACCTCCGCGGGCGTCCCGAGGCAGATCGTCGAGCCGTAGTCGACGACGTGGACCTTCTCGCACACGCCCATCACGACCTTCATGTTGTGCTCGACGAGGAGGATCGCCATCTTGAACTCGTCGCGGATCCACCGGATCAGCGCCATCAGGTCCCGCGCCTCGTGGGGGTTCATTCCCGCGGCGGGCTCGTCGAGGCAGAGGATCTTCGGCCGCGTCGCCATCGCCCGCGCGATCTCGAGCCGGCGCTGACTCCCGTAGGGGAGATTCCGCGCCTTTTCCCCGGCGAAGCCGTCGAGCTTGAAGATGCGCAGGAGGTCGATCGCCTCCCGTTCGATGCGCGATTCCTCGCTGCGATGCACGGGACCGCGGGTCACGGCCGAAAGGATCGTCGCCCGCTGGCGTCCCGCGAAGGCCACCTTCACGTTGTCGAGCACCGAGAGCTCCGCGAAGAGGCGGATGTTCTGGAAGGTCCGGGCGATCCCGTACTCGGTGATCCGGAAGGGCTTCTCCCCCTGGATCCGCCGCCCGTCGAAGAGGATCTCGCCCGAGGTCGGCCGGTAGACGCCGGTGATCATGTTGAAGATCGTCGTTTTCCCCGCGCCGTTCGGCCCGATGAGCCCGTAGAGCGCGAGCGGCTCGATCACGAGGTCGAGGTCCTTGACGGCGGTCAGGCCGCCGAAACGCATCGTCACCCGGCGGAGATCGAGGAGCGCCACGTCAGGCCTCGATCGACGGCGCGGAGGGCTGGCGCGCCTCCCGCCGCTTCCGCCCGAAGAGCTCCCGGTGCCCCATGAGGCCCTGGGGCCGGAAGATCATGATGAGGATCAGGAGGAGCGAGAACGTCACCATCCGGTACTGCTCGAACGTCCGGAGCCCCTCGGTGAGCACGATGTAGAGCACCGCGCCGACGACCGACCCGGTGATCGAACCCATGCCGCCGAGCACGATCATGATGATGATCTCGATCGACTTCAGGAACGTGAACGAGTTCGTGTGGATGTACATCAGGTAATGCGCGAAGAGGCCTCCCGCCACCCCGGCCATCGCCGACGAGATCACGAACGAGATCACTTTCGACCGCGTCGTATGGACCCCCATCGCCTCCGCGGCGATCTCGTCCTCCCGCACCGCGAGCAGCGTCCGGCCGAAAGAGGAGTTGACGATCCGCGACACGACCACGACGGTCGCGATGGCGAAGAAATAGACCCATCCGAAATTCGAGTACTTCGGGATTCCGCCGAAGCCGCGCGCGCCGCCGACGGCGTCGATGTTCAGGATGAACACCCGGATGATCTCCCCGAACCCGAGCGTGACGATCGCCAGGTAGTCGCCGCGCAGCCGGAGCGAGGGCACCCCGACGAGGAAGCCGGCGATCGCCGCGGCGATGGCGCCCCCGGCGAGGACGAGGAGGAGCACCGCGCCGCGACGGGGTCCCACCGGAAGGAAGACGAACGCGCGTTCGAGAGCCGTCCCGAAGCTGACGGACAGGAATGCGGACGTGTACGCACCGATCGCCATGAAACCGGCGTGGCCGATCGAGAACTGTCCCGTGAACCCGTTGATCAGGTTGAGGGAGACGGCGAGGATGATGTTGATCCCGGCCAGGGTGATCACCTGGAGCACGTAGGGAGAGATCATCACCCCGGACACGAGGTCCCCCGTCAGGAGCGCGTTGGCGGCCCAGAGAGCGGCGACGACCGCCGCGAAGATCGCGAGCCGCCGGATCACACCTTTTCCTTCTCGACCCGGCCGAGGATTCCCTGCGGACGGAAGAGGAGGATGCCGATCAGGATCGCGAACGCGATCGCGTCCCGGTACGTCGGCGACAGATACCCGACCGTGAAGACTTCCGCGATTCCGATGATCAGTCCGCCGAGCAGCGCGCCCGGCACGTTCCCGATGCCGCCGAGAACGGCGGCGACGAAGGCCTTGAGGCCCGACATGATCCCCATCAGCGGGTCGATCTTCGGGATCGCCATCGCGACGAGCACACCGGCCGCGGCCGCGAACGCGGAGCCGAGAGCGAACGTGATCGCGATGATCTTGTCCGTCGAGATCCCCATCAGCTTCGACGCGTCCAGGTTGAAGGAGACGGCCCGCATCGCCTTGCCGGTGCGCGTTCGCTGGATGAACGCGAGGAGGAACACCGTGAGGACGATCGACACCACGAACACGGTGAGCTGCTCGGAGGTGATCCGGACGCT
>DASTIQ010000321.1 GCA_035717485.1 Thermoanaerobaculia bacterium
GGAGCGCGGGGCGGATCGGCGCCGGCCGCCGGCGCCGCCGCGACCGCGCCCGCCGCCGCCAGAAGGAGAATCCGCGCGAGCCTAGAAGCCGAACACATAGACGATGTCTCCCGGCCCGGTGTAGTTCTTGATGTCCTTCATCGCGCCGACGACTCCGAGAGCGGCCTCGGGATCGTCGGTCGAGAGATCGGGGAAAGCGACCGCTCCCATCCATCCCCCGATCCCCGAATAGACAGCGACGTACTGCTTGCCGTCCGGCCCGAGATAGGTGATCGGATTGCCGACGATCCCCGATCCGACCTTGAACTTCCAGAGCTCGGTGCCGTTGCGCGCATCGACCGCCTTGAACCAGCCGTCCATCGTCCCGTAGAAGACGACGTCGCCGCCGGTCGCGAGGACGCCGCTGTAGACGGGGAACTTCGGCTCCTTGACGCTCCACGCCTTCTTCGCGCGCGCGACGTCCCAGGCGACGAGCTCGCCCTGGTAGCCGCCGGGTCCCGGATACATCTTCACGTTCGCGCCGAGATAGGGCGTCCCCGCGATGTAGTTCGCCTGCACGCCTTCGTAATCCATGCAGGTGTTGTGCGCGGGAATGTAGAGGAGTCCCGTTCGGGGAGAGAACGCGGAGGGGATGACGTCCTTGGCCCCGGTCGACGACGGGCAGATGTCGCGCGTCACGGTCCCCTCGTGGCTGCGCTTGGCGGGGTCCTCGATCGGCATCCCCGTTTTCAGGTCGTAGCCCTTCGCCCAGTTCGTCGGCTCGTAGCTCTCCGCGGAAAGGACCTCGCCGGTCACGCGGTCGAGAACGAAGACGAACCCGGTGCGCCCCGGATGGATGAGGAGCTTCCTCGTCCGGCCGCCGAACGGCATGTCGACGAGGATGTTTTCCATGATCTCGTCGTAGTCCCAGGCATCGTGCGCGACGACCTGGTAGGCCCAGCGGGCATGCCCGGTGTCGGCATCGCGCGCGATGATCGAGCAGGACCACTTGTTGTCTCCGGGGCGGAGATCCGGATTCCAGACGCCGGGATTGGCGCTCCCGTAGAAGATGAGGTTCGTCTCCGCGTCGTAGGAGATCCATCCCCACACCGTCGCGCCGCCCAGCTTCCACTGGTCCGGCGTCCACGTCTTGACGCCCAGGTCCGTGCCCTGATCCTTCCTGTAGAACGGCTTGAAATCTCCCCCGATCAGCACGTCCTTGTCCGGTCCGGTGTTGTACGCGCGCCAGACGATCTTCCCGGTCCTCACGTCGAGCGCCATGATGTCGCCGCGCACGCCGAGCTCGGCGCCGCTGTCGCCGACGATCACCTTGTCCTTGACGACGAGGGGCGCCATCGTGACGGTCTCGCCGATGTTGATGTTGCCGACCTCGGTTTTCCAGACCTCCTTCCCCGTCTCCGCGTCGACGGCGACGGTGTGGTCGTCGAGGGTGTTGAAGATCACCTTCCCGTCGGCGAACGAGGCGCCGCGGTTGACCGTGTCGCAGCACGCGATCCCGACCGACTTCGGATCGGGATTCGGCTCGTAGATCCACTTGAGCCCTCCGCCCGGCTTCGTGAGGTCGACCGCGATGAGGTTGTTCGGAAACGGCGTGACCACGTACATCGTGTCGTTGACGACGAGGGGCTGCCCCTCGTGGCCGTGCGGGATCCCCGTCGAGAGCGTCGTGAACACCTTCAGGTTCTTGACGTTCTGCGCGGTGATCTGCGCCAGAGGTGAGAAACGGGTGTTGGCGAGATCTCCGGCGGGAAGCGTCCAGTCCCCGTTCGGAACCGGCCCCAGAAGCCGGATTCCCGGAAGCATTCCGGGGATCGCGGACGGCGCCGCGGTTCGGGGCCGGGCCGCGGGCTTCGGAGCGGCGCCGGCGAGCCCCGGCGAGAGCGCCGCCGCCACCACGACGATGCGGCCGATCGAGCGAGTCATCCCCTTTCCTCCCGTCGTCGAGTCGATCCTTCCGTCGGCTCGGAGCCCTCCGCGCGGAGACGGTTCCCCGCGCTTTCCGGACGCTTGCCGATCCCCGCCTCGCCGTTCGCGGTAGCAAGAATCGTTCCCTCGCGACGTTCGTCAACTCCTTTGAGGTCAAACGATTCACCGGCGAGGTGCTCCGCAGAACCACGAACCGGCGACCGCGGCGAACTCATCCGTCGACCGCGATGCCCCAGGGTCCGCCCGGAGCCGGGATTTCGCGCACGACCTTCCGCGACGCGGTGTCGATGACGGAGATCGTGTCGGACAGGCTGTTGGCGACGTAAAGCGTCCGGCCGTCCCGGGAGAGCGCCAGCCACCAGGGCCGCGAGCCGACCGTCACTTCGCCGACCAGGCGTAGCGGGTCGGCCTGGACGATCGCGACCGAGTCGCCTCGTCCGGTCGCGATCCAGAGCAGCCCGTCGCGGAAAACGAGGCCGACGGGGTGGTCCCGGGGCGGGAGTTTCAGCCGGCCGAGCACGCGCTGACCCGCGACGTCGATCGCATCGATCGCTCCGCCGATCTCCGAGGTGACCCAGGCGCGGCGGTCGTCGGGAGAAAACAGCACCGCGCGCGGCCGCGCGCTGACGAAGAGATTGTTCACGACCCGTTTCTGCCGCGCGTCGATCACCGTGACGGTGTTGCTCGTCTCGGCGGTGACGTACACCCATCGCCCGTCCGCGCTCGCCCGGACGCCCTCCGGCTCGGTTCCGGTCACGAGCGATTTCGCCGTTCCTTTCGCCAGGTCGACGATCGAAGCGGTCCCGGCGTCCTCGTTGGACACCGCGACCTCGCGGCCGTCCGGCAGGAGCGCGAGTCCTTCCGGATCCGTGCCCGCGCCATACCGCCGCTCGACGCGGAGGTTCGCGGCGTCGAGAGCGACGACCGCGTCGGGGACATCCGACGGCTGCTCGCGAAAGTGGCTCACGGCGACGAACACCCGCCGTCCATCGGCCGACAGGGAGATCCCGCGGGTCCGCGCGCCGACTTTCGAGGAACCGAGGATCCGGCCGGTCGCGGCGTCGATCTTGAAGACGGTGCCCGCGCGCTCTCCCGTCACGAAGAGCGTCTCCGCGCGGGCGACCGGCGCCGCGGCCGCCAGCAGCACCGCCGTCGAGCGGACGAGGACCGCGGCGCGCGAGCTCTTCACGTCCGGCGCTCATGCAACGCCCGTTCCGGCCGCCCGGCTTCCGAGTCGCGCACGAGAAGCGCACGGCCGATCGAACGGTCGATCGCCGTCGAAATTTGTCAGTGGCGGCGTCGGCGCGGTGACACCCGAGGTCGCCCGTTCTCCGGCAAGTGTTCTTCGCTGAGGGACTTGGCGCTGGCCGGATATTTGCGACTCCGACGATCTCGAGAAGCCGGGAACGGGGTGTCGAAAGGAGCGGCGAAGAGATGACCCACAAGTTCATTCGCTGGAATTGTCCGAACTGCGAAACGCACAACATCCTGCCGGTCGCACCGGAGGCGGAGCCGCCGGCGCTGCGCTGCGCCTACTGCGAGTTTCTCTACGATCCGCTCGACGACACGCATCCGCGAGCGGAAGGGTGGGCCGAAGAGAAGACGGAAGCCGCGCCGCTGCCGCCGCCACGCGCGCACTGGCGCGAGACTCCGAGCTAGTCGCTCGCCTCGACGGACGCGACCGACGATCCGGGGCCCCGGAGCGGTCGAGGTTCTACCGGAGCCGCGAAGGACACATCGCGGAAAGTCTCCGCGAAGTAACCGAGCGGAGGAGGTCCGCGATGCGGGAGGCCGCGCGGTTCCAAGGGAGCGTGGCGCGCGGCCGACGTGATTGGTGGAGCTGAACGGGATCGCCTCTCGTCGCTTCGCTCCCAAGAGGCGATGGATCGAGCTGAATCAGGGTTCGATCCCTCGCTCTCGATCACACCGTAGCGTCGTCAAACGCGAAGCATTCGGCAGGGCAAAGGCGGATGGTGGAGCTGAACGGGATCGAACCGTCGACCTCCTGAGTGCGATTCAGGCGCTCTCCCAAACTGAGCTACAGCCCCACGAAGGGCCGCAAAGATAGCACGGACGGGAAAGGCCTTCAACCTTCGGCGGCCGGCCCGCGGGCCGGCCGCCGCGACATGACCTCCGACCGCGCGGGATCGTCTTCGGTCGTCTCCCCCGTTCGGGCGAGCCGCTCCGAATACAGCGCGTCGATCCAGGCATGCAGGCTCCAGAAGTGCTCGTTGTGCGGGGAGCTCGCCGGAGAATCCATTCGCGCGTCCCGGAGCGCCGGATGCGCGGCGCCGAAGCGGTGCTCCTCGTAGAGCGCGATCTTCGCGTGAGCGATGTTGTGGAGCCCGCGGTAGGGATCACCGCTCACCAGGGTCGACTCGAGGAAGTTTCCGAGATCGTCGACGCTGCCCGATCGGACGATCTCGGACGCCCGAAGCAGCGCGCCGGGAAGGAACCCCGGATGGGACCACGCGAAGATGTCGGCGAGCCAGGCGGGAAAATGTTCCCACCGGTCGAGCGCGAACCCGGACCTCGTCTCCCCCGCCGCGACTTCGAGGAACCGGCGGAGCATTTGGCGGTGGTACGCGAGAAACTGTTCGCCGCTCCCGGGCTCGTCGAGCGCGCGCAGCCCGGGAAAATCGGTCCCGGGACCGCGGAGGGAGGAGCTTCCCGGCAGGCGCGCGGCATGCCACCGCTCGTGGGAAGCGAACAGCGGCTTCACCGCGCGATAGAGCGGTTCGGGAAGCCTCATCTCTTTCTTCATCGCGGAGCTCCGCCGATGGGGACACTCCTCCGCTGGGGGCGCCGCGCGTCCCGTGGCCGGCCTCGGGAGCCGAGGGGGACCGGAGACCTAAATCGCTGCCGGCGAGTGCCTTACTGAATCGACGAGAACGTGGTGCACGTCGGCGGCGGAAGAATGTGCCCGGATGCGTCGGTCGCGTCGAAGAGGCGGAAACCGTGGAAGAACCCGAGGAAACCCTGCCACACCCGAATCCACGTCGTGCCCCGATGGGCCACCGCCAACGGTCGCGCGCCGACAGGCGCGGCCAGAGAGGCCGCGAGGAGAAAAACGACGATCCGAAGCTTGATCATGGGTCCTCCTTCGTTCTCTCCCATCGTCGGGAGGCACAAAAGGGGACACGCGGCCTCCCGTCGGGGAGTCGCCGCGACGATGCGGCCGAGCGGTGAAAGGGTCCGGGGCTAGGCGGCCGACCAGCGCAGGTCCTCGCCGGCTTCGAGCCGGCGAAGGAAATCGCGGACGCGGCCGACGCGGGCGAGATCGACTTCCTTTTCCGCCTCGGCGAGGTACGCGACCGCCTGGCCCGCCTCCCGCTGGAAGCCGAGCGCCTCGATGCGCGGCAGGAGCCCCCGGCAGATCTCCGCCGCCTCGACACCGCGGCCGAGCTTCAGGAGGAGCTCCGCGATGTTCAGCTCGTGCTGGATCTCCTCCCACGGGATCGAGAGCGCCCGATAGTCGGCGCGCAGCGCGACCCTCATCGCGAACGCCTCCTCGAGGCGATTCTCCCGCTCGGCAATGTCGGCGAGGCCCGTGCGGACGCGGAACAGCATCGATTCCTGCCCCGTGCTCTTGAGGAGCGCCGACGCCCGGACGTACACGCGCCGCGCTTCGTCGAGCTGTCCGGAACGGGCGAGGTCGTAGCCGTAGTTCGTCAGGAGACTCGCATGCAAGGCGCGGTCGTCCCCGAGACGCGTGTCCTCCAGGATCCGGCGATAGAGCTCGACCGCCTCTTCCGGCTTCCCGAGATCGGAGACGAGGACGGCCTCGACCTGTCGGCACCGGAAGATCCGGTCGCGGTCCTCGAGCAGCTCGTAGAGGGCGCGGGCGGCGCGGATCTCGACGAGCGCCTCGGCGGGGCGGCTCGAGCTGTAGAGAGCCCTCGAACGCACGTCATGCCAGAAACCGAGCTCGATTTCCGGAACGGGGAGCTCGGAGAGGGGTTCGCGCGCCGAATCGAGGATCTCGAGCGCTCCGGTCACGTCTCCCTCGACCAGACGGACGTACGCGAAGGAGGAGTGGAGCGCCGCTACCGTCCCGGAGTCCGGGCCGGGAAGGCGCTCCGCGAACGCGAGGGCGCTCCGGAGGATCCGGCCGGCGAAGGCCGGATCCTCGCGCAGGAGTTCCCGGGCGACGGCGGCCGCCTCCTCGAGCAGGTCGGAATTCCACGCGAACGCCGCGGATCCCCCGCCGTCCTCCTCGAACGCGGACAGGATCGCTTCGCGCCGGGCGTCCACGCCGGAGAGAGTCCGGTCGGCGCGGGACGCGGCGAGATCGGCGACGCGGTCCGCGGCCGCCAGGTCGGCGGACGGCTCCGCCGCGGCCACGAGATGCATCGCGGCGGGGATCGCGCGCGAAAGCCGCTCCATCGATTGGACGACCGTGCGGCAGTGCGCGCAGCCCGACAGATGCGCCTCCAGCTCCGCCTTCGCGCCGGGATCGATCTCTCCCTGGACGAAGTCGAGCCAGTCGATCTCTTCGTAATGCGGACGCGGGGTGGCGTTCATGCGGCGACTCCCAGGCTGCGGCGCAGTCGGCCGAGGCAGCGGCTGATCATCCTCTTCAACGTTTCGCGCTTGTATCCCATTCGCTCCGCGAGATCGGCCGTCCGCTGGTTCTGCCAGAACCGCCGCGCGAGGACGTGCCGGCAGTTGTCGGAGAGCGACGGCCAGGTGCGGGCGAGCCTCGCCCCGTCCGCGGCGGCTTCGGCTCCCGGCAGATCCCGATCCTCGACGCACGGGGACTCGTCGTCCCTCAGCTCGTCGATGGCGACCTCCCGCCGGCTCCGGTACCGCGACCTCCAGAAATCGAGGCATCGTCTCCGGGTGATCACGATCATGAGGCCCGCCGTCGCGAGCGCACCGCGGCGCGCGTGAACGAGGAAGTCGACCGCCGCCTGCTGGAGCACGTCGTCGACGTCCTGCGCCGGAATCTTGAACGCGCGCTCCGCGATCTTTCGCGCGTCCGGAAGGACGGCGCGCAGGACCTGTTCGTCGGACGAAACACCGCCCCGATCGACCTCGTCGGGGAATGCGCCCGCCGCGGCGGATGCCGGAATGGACATGTTGCGTCGCATTATAAGTCGGCCGGGCGCCGTCCGGTATGCTGCGGCCATGGGGGTTTCCGTCGTTTTCGATGCGGTCTCGAAGAGCTACCCGGGCGCCGGTGAGACGCCCGCGCTCGACCGGGTGTCGCTCGAGGTGCGCGCGGGCGAGTTCGTCGCGATCACCGGCCCGTCGGGATGCGGAAAGTCGACGCTGCTCCACCTCGCGGGGGGCATCGACGTCGCCTCCGGAGGGCGCATTCTCGTCGGGACGCGCGATCTGACGTCCCTCCCGGAAGAGGCGCTGACGCTCTTCCGGCGGCGGGAGGTCGGAACGGTCTTCCAGTTCTTCAACCTGATTCCGGCCTTGTCCGTCCGGGAGAACGTGGAGCTGCCGCTCGCGCTCGACTCCCGTCCCGGCGCGGAGGACCGGGCCCGGGCGCTGCTGGCCCGCGTCGGTCTCGCCGATAAGGAGAACGCCTTTCCGTACGAGCTGTCGGGCGGGCAGATGCAGCGAGTCGCCCTCGCCCGCGCTCTCTCCGCGGGCCCGGAACTCCTCCTCGCCGACGAGCCGACCGGCAACCTCGACTCCGTCTCCGGCGGCGCGGTGCTCGGTCTCCTGGCGGAGCTGCAGGCGGAAGAGGGAGTCACCGTGCTGATGGCGACGCACTCGTCCGAGGCGGCCGGACGCGCCGGCCGCGTCGTCGCTCTCCGCGACGGCCGGATCGCGTGAAGCTCCTCTTCGCGGGGCTCGTTCTCCGGCCGGCGAGAACGCACCCGTTGCGCGTTCTGCTCTCGATCGCCGGCGTGGCGATCGGCGTCGGAGCGGTCTGCGCGATCCATCGGGGGAACCGGAGCGTCACCGATTCCTTTCGAAGCGGCGTCGAAGCGATCTCCGGCGCCTCGCGACTGACGGTCGAGGGGGTCGATGGCGTGCCGGAAAGCGCTGCCGCGACGCTCCGCTGGATCTGGGAAACGGGCGCCTTCGCGCCGGTCGTCGACCGGTTCGCGGTCTGCGGCGACGGAAGCGACGAACCGGTGGAGGTGCTCGGCATCGACGTCACCGCGGAGGAGCCCGTCCGCCGGTACCGGCTCGTCTCCCCCGATGCCGGGGGGAATCTTCGGGCGCTCTTCACCGCCGTTGCCGTCCTCGCGCCCGACGCGTTCGCGCGGCGCCATCGCCTCGCCGTCGGAAGCGCTCTTCCTCTCCTCGCGCACGGCCGGCGGCAGGTCGTCCGGATCGCCGGGATCCTCGAGCCGCTCGGACCCGCGCGGGCATCGGGCGGACAGGTCCTCGTGACCGGCCTTCGCCACGCGCAGAAGATCTTCGGGATGGACGGGCGCGTCGACCGCCTCGACGTGGTCTTCCCGGAAGAGGTCCGCGCGGATGCGATCGCCCGGCGGATCGCCGCGTCGCTTCCCCCCGGCGTCTCGGTGGGGCGCCCGGCGGCGCGCGCCGATGCGGCCGACAAGATGCTCCGCGCCTACCGTTTCAACCTCGCGGCGCTGGGCTCGATCGCGCTCCTCGTCGGCGCCTTCCTGATCTACAACACGCTCTCGATGTCGGTGCTCCGGCGGTGGCCCGAAATCGGCGCGGCGCGCGCCCTCGGCGCCTCCCGGAAGATGATCTTCGCCTGTTTCCTCGCCGAGGGCGCGGTTCTCGGCGGCATCGGCACGGCGGCGGGTCTCGCCCTGGGCTGGGCGCTCTCTCGGGCCCTCCTGCCCGCGGTCACCGCGACCGTCGTCAACGTGTACCGGGCGACGGCGACTCTCTCCCTGTCGGGCTCGATCGAGCCGTTCGCGACGGCGGCGGCGGTCGGGCTCGTCTCGTCGGTCGCCGCGGCGATCGTCCCGGCGCGGGAAGCGGCGGGAATCGCTCCGGCGGCGA
>DASTIQ010000322.1 GCA_035717485.1 Thermoanaerobaculia bacterium
GTTCTCGGCCACGTAGAGCCGCTTGCCGTCGGCGGATACGGCGAGACCGGCGGGATACCGTGTCGCCTCCTGGTCTGGTTTCTTCTCAGCCGGATTCTCCGCTTTCTTCTCCACGAGCGGAAAAGACCCGACCTTGCGCGCCTGGCCGTCTTCCCAGGCGTAGCAGTAAACGGCGTCGTCGTTGCCTCCCGAGGCGTAGAGCGACTTTCCGTCGGGCGAAAACGCGACCCCGAGAAAGGCCGAGCCCTGCGGAAGAGTCTGGACGACCTGCTTCGAATCGCGATCGACGACCTGCAACCCCTGCTCCCGCCAACCGCTCAGGAGAAGCACGAGTCGCCGCCCGCCGGGAGCGGGGATCATCTTCAGCGGCATGTTTCCGACGTCGAGCGAAGTGCCCGCGGTGTCGAGGAAGAGACCCGTCGGAAGGCGGACGCGTGTGTCGGATGGCGGGGCTTGAGCCGTCGCCCGGAGTCCCGGCAGCGCCAGGGAGAGGAGCAGAAGAGCGACGGCGATGCGCTTCACCTGTTCGCCGACCGGATCGAGACGGGACGTCGAAGCGCCTTGGCCGGCGCGCGCGCCAAGAGCGGTGCCGAGCTCGAGAGTCTTGCGCAGCCGGATAAGAATCATGTCCGGAAGCACTCTTACAAACTCCCGGATCCCCAGCTATCGAAAAGCTGCGCTCGGTTGTTTCGCCTCCCGGACGTTCACGTACATGGTCGCGAGTCGGAAGGTCAGAAAGTCGCGAGTCGAGGTGGGCGTCCGCGGATAGATTCCGCGCCAGCCCGCGACGGTCACGATCCTTCTACGGCTCGCGGGCGGCGACGGATGCCGCCGATGCGTCAGAGGCCCAGCACGAGCCGGACCCCGTCTTCGACCTCCTCGATCGTCCGCGCGGAGAGGGCGCCGGCCCGCTCCTCCAGCGCCGATTTGTCGATCGTGACGATCTGGGAGACGTTGACCACCGATTCCTTTTCGAGACCGCTCTCGCGAGGTCGAACGACGACGTTGCCGGGGGCGCGGCCGAGCGCGACGTTGGACGTGATCGCCGCGGCAACCACCGTCCGGATGCGGCTTTCGTTGAAGTCGTCGGACTGAAGAACCAGGACGGGACGGCGGTATCCCGGCGCCGATCCTCTCGGCTTGCCGAGGGACGTCCACCAGATCTCGCCGCGCTTCATCAGCGTTCTTTCTTGCGAAGGGCCCTTCGCTGCAGCTCCTCCAGCGCCGGATCGAGGGCAGAAGGTTCGTGACCGTAGACTTCGTCCAGCCTCTCGCGAACGCTCATGGCGGGATGCCTTCGGAGGTAGTCCTCGAGTGCGGTGGAGTAGAGCTCACTCCGCGAAACGCCGAGCTTCTTCGACGCCCGGTCTGCCGCCTTGAAGAGGCGGTCCGGGACGGAAACGGCCGTCTTCATGGACCCGAGTATAACAGGGGTATAACTCGATTGGCCGCGAGTCGGAAGGTCAGAAAGTCGCGAGTCGAGATGTGGACGCCGGGCGTTCAGCGCCGAGTGGGAGTTCCCGCGGACGGTGATGTTTCGAAACCGGTCGCGCCTCCCGACTGATCGAGCGCGCCTTCGCATCGCGAGAGAAGCTCGCGGTTGCGCTTCGACGGATAGCGGTCGACGAGGCTCCGCGCGATTTCGCGAGCCTCGCCGTATTCGCGGCAGACGAAGAGAAGCTCCCCGAATTCGATCATGAGCTCCTCCCGGAGGGGATCGAGCCGGAACGCCTCGCGATACTGATCGAGCGCGCGCTGTCGCCAGAGCCGGTTGAAGGCGAGCGCGCCGGCCAGCCGAAAGTGATATTCCGAATTCTCGGGAGCGATCCGAATGCAGTCCTGGAGAAGAACCACCGCGCCGTAACGGTCGTCCCGCTCGAGGCAGGCGTTGGCTTCGAGGTAGGCGATCCGGGCCTGCTTCTGGCGGACGGCGTCGTCGGGCCTCCCGTGGGCGCCCGAAAGATCGATCGGCAGGAGGAGCGGGCTCGTGTCCCACGGCTCGTGCGGCGGCGCGGGCGGAAGCTCCGGTGAGAGCGCGATCAACCCCGCCGCGAGCAGCGTGTAGAGGGTCTGCGCCGCATCCTCGCGGGAGCCGCCGAGGCGCAGGAGGTCGCGGAGGCGGGTTTTCCCGTCGCAGAGCGACAGGAGATAGGCCTCGCCGGAGTTGAGTTGGAGGGACTCGACGCGCTCGGCGAGTTTCGTGGCGCGCACGAAGTGCACCGGGTCGCCCAGTTCGTCCAGATGCCGGTCTGCCGGCGTCCGGCGCACGCCTTCCATGATCAGTGCCGCCGTGGGAAGGTCGAGCGCGACGTCGGGGTCGAGGCGGCCCGTCTCGGGAGCGAACGCGAAGTCGCCGCTCTTCCAGGCGAAGGCGGAATAGAAGATCTCTTCGAAGTGCCGGCGAATTTCGGCGTCCAGCACCTCCCGGGAGAGAAGCCCCTTCTCGACCAGGGTCCTGCCGATTCGCGGATGACGTCCGGCGTGGATCGACCGGAGCGCGCCTTCGATCTGATCTTCCTCGACGAGGCCGTGGAGCAGGAGCGCTTCTCCGATGCGCATTCCGCGTCGCGTCGTGGCGGCGGTCTTCAGCTCGCCGTCGACGAAGAAGAGGTGGATCGTTTCGCCCGGTCGCGAGAGCGTGAGGGTGCCCCGCGCGCGAACCTCGACAATCCGATGGAGGACCGTCGGAACGGAGACGTCCGCGAGACTCCCGTGAAAGGCTTCCGTCAATTCCATGACAACCGCGACTGCGCGAGACATTAGCAGAAGAAGCGAACGGGGGACTTGATGCATCCTGCGGGAGAGATCCGGCTGCGGCCGGGAAACCGCAGAAGCCGTTGCGCAGCTATGAGTTCCGATCGCCGCGCGCCGGCCGACTCCTCCGCGCTGAGTCCGGGCTCCCCGTTCGGGGTCGCGAGTCACGAGTCAAAAGTCACGAGTCAGTGCCCCGGT
>DASTIQ010000323.1 GCA_035717485.1 Thermoanaerobaculia bacterium
GCGCGATCGGCTACACCCGCCACGGCGGCGCGCTGCACCCGAATCGGGACTCGCACCCCGCGCGCGGCAGCTCGGCGGGGGGCGGATACTCGACGGCGGGGGATCTCCTGAAGTTCGACGTCGCGCTCCGGAGCGGTCGGCTCCTTCCCCCGGCGTGGACCGCGTGGGTGTTCTTCCGCAGCGACGCTCCGACGCCCGGGGCCGGGCTCCCGACCCGAGGCGGCCTCGGCATCGCGGGAGGGAGCCCGGGCGTGAACGCGGCGCTCGACATGGAGCTCGAGAGCGGAACGACGGTGGTCGTTCTCTCGAACCTCGATCCCCCGGCCGCCGAGCGGGCCGCGAAGCGGATCCGCGCGCTCCTTCCGCGCCGATGAAGACGAAGCACGACGGGCGTCGCTGTTTGCATTCCACCGGCCGTCCTGATACTTTTTTTCGCCCCCCTTCGACAGGGCGAAAGGAGCCGGAATGCCGCGGGACGGAAAGCACTTCTTCACTTCGGAGTCGGTGACCGAGGGACATCCCGACAAGATCGCCGACCAGATTTCCGATGCGATCCTCGACGCGATCCTCCAGCAGGACCCGATGGGGCGCGTCGCGTGCGAAACGCTCGTCACGACGGGAATGGCGTTCATCGCCGGCGAGATCACGACCGACTGCTACGTGCACTTCCCCGACGTCGTCCGGCAGACGATCCGCGACGTCGGCTACACGCGCGCGAAGTACGGCTTCGACTACCAGACCTGCGCCGTCATTTCGTCGATCGACCGCCAGTCGCCCGACATCGCGCAGGGCGTCGACACGGGCGGAGCGGGGGACCAGGGGCTGATGTTCGGCTACGCCTGCGACGAGACGAAGGAGCTGATGCCGACGCCGATCACGCTCGCGCATGCCCTGACGATGCGGCTCTCGGAGGCGCGCCGGAAGGAGGAGCTCGATTTCCTGCGCCCGGACGGGAAGTCGCAGGTGACCGTCGAGTACGACGGGCCGCGGCCGGTGCGTTGCGAGGCGATCGTCGTCTCGACGCAGCATGCCGAGGCGATCAAGCACGCGGATCTGCGGGAACAGATCATCGAGGCGATCGTGAAGCCCGCGATCCCGGCGGGCATGATCGACCGCCACACGAAGTTCCACATCAACCCGACCGGACGCTTCGTCGTCGGCGGACCGCAGGGAGACTGCGGGCTCACGGGGCGCAAGATCATCGTCGACACCTACGGAGGAGTCGGCTCTCACGGCGGCGGCGCGTTCTCCGGCAAGGATCCGACGAAGGTCGACCGCTCCGCCTCCTACATGGCCCGGTACATCGCCAAGAACATCGTGGCGTCGGGAGCGGCGCCCCGCTGCGAGGTGCAGCTGGCCTACGCGATCGGCGTCGCCGATCCCGTCTCGATCCTGATCGACACGAAGGGGAGCGGCAAGGTCGGCGAGGACCGCCTCGAGGCGGCCGTCCGCGAGATTTTCCCCCTGACTCCGCGCGGGATCATCGAGGCGCTGGACCTCCGGCGGCCGATCTACCGGAAGACCGCGGCGTACGGACACTTCGGGCGGCCGCTGCCGGAGTTCCACTGGGAGAAGACCGACCGCGCGGCCGCGATCGCGAACGCCGTCGGCGCCGACGCCCCGCGCACCGCGACCGCCTGACCGGCGCGAGGAGCCTTCGGGCGGACTCGTCGGATCGCGGGGCCCGGAGGAACGACGGAGCGTCGATCGTGTCGCCCGGCCGGAGCTTGCGAAGGCGCCCCCGCACCCGGACCGCGAAGGGGAGCCGCTCCCGGTAGCCCGCGCCGTTCGGCAGGGGCTGCTTCGGACGCGTTATATTCACTCCGCGTGGACGTCCTCGAATCGAAGCTCGATCCCGCCTCGGAGTCGTTCCGCGCTCGCGCGGACGCGATGCGGGCGCTGCTCGCCGAGCTCGACGCGCGAAGCGTCCGGGCCCGCCTCGGAGGGGACGACCGGGCGCGCGAGCACCACGCGGCGCAGGGAAAGATGCTCGTGCGGGACCGGATCGACGCGCTGCTCGACCCGGGCGCGCCGTTTCTCGAACTCTCGACCCTCGCCGGCGAAGGGATGTACGACGGACAGGCGCCGGGCGGCGGGATCGTCACGGGAATCGGCGAAGTCTCCGGCCGGGAGGTGATGGTCGTCGCCAACGACGCGACGGTCAAGGGGGGAACCTACTTCCCGATCACCGTGAAGAAGCATCTCCGGGCCCAGGAAATCGCGGAGCAGAATCGCCTTCCGTGCGTCTATCTCGTCGACTCCGGCGGGGCGTACCTTCCGCTCCAGGCCGACGTCTTTCCCGACCGGGAGCACTTCGGGCGGATCTTCTACAACCAGGCGCGGATGTCGGCCAAGCGGATCCCGCAGATCGCGGCGGTGATGGGGTCCTGCACGGCGGGCGGGGCCTACGTGCCCGCCATGTCCGACGAGGCGGTGATCGTCCGGGGACAGGGGACGATCTTCCTCGGAGGGCCGCCGCTCGTGAAGGCGGCGACGGGCGAGGAAGTCTCCGCCGAGGACCTCGGGGGCGCCGACGTGCACACCCGCCTCTCCGGAGTCGCGGACCATCTCGCGGAGGACGACGCCCACGCGCTCGAGATCGTCCGGTCGATCGTCGGGAACCTCCACACCGAACGCCCGGCCGCGCCCGACCGCCTTCCGCCCGAGGAACCCCGATATCCGCCCGAAGAGCTCTACGGCGTGATCCCCCGCGACACCCGAAAGCCGTACGACGTGCGCGAGGTCGTCGCGAGGCTCGCCGACGGGTCGCGGTTCCACGAGTTCAAGGCGCGTTACGGCGCGACGCTCGTGACCGGCTTCGCCCGGATCCGCGGTTTTCTCGTCGGTATCGTGGCCAACAACGGCATTCTCTTCTCCGAGTCGGCGCTCAAGGGGACGCATTTCGTTCAGATGTGCGCCCGGCGCAACGTCCCCCTCCTCTTCCTCCAGAACATCACGGGGTTCATGGTGGGAAAAGAGTACGAGCGCGGCGGGATCGCGAAGGACGGGGCCAAGATGGTGCACGCGGTCGCCAATGCCCGGGTGCCGAGACTCACGATCATCATCGGAGGCTCCTTCGGGGCGGGGAATTACGCGATGTGCGGAAGGGCGTACGAGCCTCGGTTCCTCTGGACGTGGCCGAACGCGCGGATCTCCGTCATGGGAGGGGAGCAGGCGGCGAAAGTTCTTTCGACGGTCAAGCAGGACCAGCGGAAGCGCCGCGGCGAACCGGAGATGACGGCGGACGAGATCGCCGAGTTCGAGCGCCCGACCCGCGAGAAATACGAGGCGGAGGGAAATCCCTACTACGCGACGGCCCGCCTGTGGGACGACGGGATCCTCGATCCGGCGCAGACCCGGGACGTCGTCGCGCTCGCGCTCGCGGCCGCGGAAAACGCGCCGGCCGAGGAAACCCGCTTCGGCGTCTTCCGGATGTTTCCGGTACGGCTCGGTCCGCGGGCGGGGCGACCCGCCGCATCCCGCCGGGCTCGCGCCTCCCCGCGCCTCGACGGTGTCGGGAGCGAGAGCGGCGGTCGGGAGACCGTCGCTGCACTAGAATCGCCGTCGCATGACCGACGACGGATACAGAACGCTCCGGGTCGAGAGCGACGGCCCCGTCGTTTCCGTCACGCTGAACCGGCCGGAGGTGCGGAACGCGTTCGACGAGGCGATGATCGACGAGCTCACGCGCGTCTTCGCCGGCTTCGAAGCGGGCGGCGACCTCCGCGCCGTCGTCCTCACCGGGGAGGGAAAGACCTTCTGCGCCGGGGCCGACGTGAACTGGATGCGCCGGGCGGGGGGATTCTCTCCCGAGGAGAACCGCGAAGACGCCCGCCGGATGGCGCGCATGCTGCGGACGATCGACACCTGTCCGCTCCCGGTCGTCGGCCGGATCCGCGGCGCGGCGATCGGCGGAGGGGTGGGGCTCGCCGCGGTCTGCGACATTGCGATCGCGGCGGCGGCGACGGTGTTCTCGCTCGCCGAGGTCAAGCTCGGGATCCTCCCGGCGGCGATCTCGCCCTACGTGCTGCGGGCCATCGGCGCCCGGAACGCCCGCGACTGTTTCCTGACCGGGGAGCGGTTCGACGCCGGGGAGGCGCGTCGGATCGGCCTCGTCCACGCCGTCGCGGAGGATGCCGACCTCGACGCGGCCGTCGGGCGCAAGGTCGACGCGATCCTGACTTCCGGCCCCGAGGCGGTCGCGGCGGCGAAGAAGCTGATCGACCGCGTCGCCGGGATGGATATCGACGCGGCCTTTCCGGTGACCGCGGACGCGATCGCGGAGCGGCGCGGGTCGCCGGAGGGAAAGGAAGGGCTCACGGCGTTCCTGGAGAAGCGGCGCCCGTCCTGGTCCCGGACCCGATGACGATCCGCGCGGCGCTGATCGGCTGCGGGAGGATCGCCGACCGCCACGTCCGCCTCCTCACGTCGATGCCCGAGTTCTCCCTCGTCGCGCTCGCCGACGTCCATCCGGGAAAGGCCGAGGCGCTGGCGGGCCATTTCGGCGGACGCCCGTACCTCGACTACCGGGAGATGCTCGAGAAGGAGAAGCCCGACCTCGTCCACGTGCTCACGCCCTCCGGCTCGCATGCCTCGATCGCGCTGGACGCGATGGAGACCTGCGCGAACGTTCTCGTCGAGAAGCCGATGGCGCTTTCGCTCGCCGACGCGGACGCGATGATCGCGAAGGCGGAACGGCTCGGGCGGCGCCTCTTCGTCGTGAAGCAGAATCGCTACAACCTCCCCGTCGTCAAGCTCCGAGAGGCGCTCGACGGCGGCCGGTTCGGGAAACTCACGCTCGGCGCCATCCGGGTCCGCTGGTGCCGCCGCCAGGACTATTACGACCAGGACGCTTACCGGGGCACCTGGGCGGAGGACGGAGGCGCGCTCACGAACCAGGCCTCGCACCACGTCGACATGCTGCAGTGGATGTTCGGCGAGGTGGCGGAGGTCTTCGCGATGACGGCGCGGCAGCTCGTCCGGATCGAGGCGGAGGACACGGGCGTCGCGGTCGTCCGCTTCGCGAGCGGCGCGCTCGGCACGATCGAGGCGACGACCGCCGCCCGGCCCACGGACATCGAGGCGTCGATATCGGTTCTCGGCGAGCACGGGGTCGTCGAGATCGGCGGATTCGCCTTGAACGAGATGAGGCGCTGGACGTTCGAAAGCGTCGAGGAGGAGGACGAAGACGTCCTCTCCGTCTACCGCTCGAATCCCCCGAACGTCTACGGCTTCGGCCACCACGAATACCTGGCCGGAGTCGCTCGCACGATCGCCGCCGGCGGCGAGCCCGAAATCGGCGGCCGCGAGGGGAGGAAGTCGCTGGAGCTGATCGTCGCGATCTACGAATCGGCGGAGCGGAACGCTCCGGTGCGGTATCCCTTCACGCCGGAATTCTGTCGGCTCGGCCGGTAGCCCCTCGAGGGACGGTCCGCCGAACGCCCGCGTCCGTCGATCAGCCGGCGGGCGCCGGGGGCGTCGGCGTCGCGGCCGGCGGAGGGGGAGCCGGCGCGCGCCGGGCGGCGTCGTCCTCGAACTCCGCGCCGCAGTAATAGCACTTGACCTTCGCTCCCGGGAGCGCTTCCGGTCGCCAGAAGGTGAAACGTTTCGCGCAGGTCGGGCAGCGGAAGGTCCGCCGGTTTCCGTCGATTCCGTTCATCGCCGACGATTCTAGCGGATCGCGGCCGGGGAAGCTCCCGCGTGTTCGGCAGAGCGGGGCGGCTCGTGGCGGCGAGACGCGAACCCGTCCGACCCGATCGGCCGCGCCGGCTTACAATCGCGACGAATGAAAATCCGGAAGCTCCTCATCGCCAACCGCGGCGAGATCGCGGTCCGGATCGCGCGGACCGCCCGCGAGCGCGGTCTTCGGACGGTGGCGGTGTATTCGACGGCCGATCGCGACGCGCGCCACGTCGAGTTCTGCGACGAGGCGGTGGAGATCGGCCCTCCGGCGGCGCTCGAGTCGTATCTGTCGATCCCGCGCGTTCTCGACGCCGCGGGGCGGACGGGGGCCGACGCCGTCCATCCGGGCTACGGGTTTCTTTCGGAGAACGCCGATTTCGCCGAGGCGGTCGAGGGCGCGGGGCTCGTCTGGGTCGGACCGCCGCCCGCGGCGATGCGCGCGATGGGCGGGAAGATCCCGGCCCGCAAACGGATGCTCGAGGCCGGCGTCCCGGTCGTCCCAGGATTCCAGGACGAGACCGCCGACGACGCGGCGCTCGCGCGCGCGGCGGACGGGATCGGCTTTCCGGTGCTCGTCAAGGCGTCGGCGGGCGGGGGAGGGAAGGGGATGCGCCTCATCGGCGCGGCGAACGATCTCGCGGCGGGACTCGCCGGAGCGCGCCGGGAGGCCGCGGCCGCGTTCGGCGATCCGACGGTCTACCTCGAGAAGGCGATCGAGCGCCCGCGCCACGTGGAGATGCAGATCTTCGGCGACCGCTTCGGAACGGTCGTCGCTCTCGGGGAGCGGGAATGCTCGATCCAGCGGCGCCACCAGAAGATCGTCGAGGAAGCTCCCGCCGCCTCGATCGCCGCGGAGACGCGGCGGCGGATGGCCGGGGCCGCGGCGGCGGCCGGAAGGGCCGTCGGTTACGTCGGGGCCGGGACCGTCGAGTTCCTCGTCGATGGCGACGAGCGGTTCTTCTTCCTCGAGATGAATACGCGTCTCCAGGTCGAGCACCCGGTCACCGAGGAGACGCTCGGGATCGACCTCGTCGCCGCGCAGTTCGACGTCGCGGAGGGCGCTCCGATTCCCGCCGACTGGCCGGGCCGGGCGACCCGGGGCCATGCGATCGAATGCCGGATCTACGCGGAGGACCCGGAGACGCATCTCCCGCGGTCGGGGACGGTCCTCGTCTATCAGGAGCCGTCCGGCCCCGGCATCCGCGTCGATTCCGGAATCGAACGCGGGTCCCGCGTCGGGATCGATTACGACCCGATCCTCGCCAAGCTCGTGGTCCGGGCGGGCGATCGCGCGGCGGCGGTGGCGCGCATGCGGCGCGCTCTGTCCGAGTACGCGATCCTCGGCGTGACGACGAACCTGCCGCTCCTCCGGCGCATCGTCGACTCGGACGGGTTCGCCGCGGGCGACACCGACACGGCGTTCCTCGCCCGGCTTCCGGCGGTCGAAACGAGGCGCCCCCCCGCGGAGGCGATCGCGGCGGCGGCCGCGGCACGGGGATCCTCGCCGGCGGCGGCCACGGCGGCCGGCCCGTGGAGCGAAACGGACGGCTGGAGGAACCGGTGAGCGGCCGTTCGATCGGCTGGATCCGGGGTTCGGACGTCGAAGCGCTCGAGGTGCCGGCCGGAGCGGAAGTCGAGACGCGCGACGGGGAGATCCGGGAAGTGTCTTACGGCGGGCGCCGGACCCCCGTCCGGACGGCCCGGGCGGGGGAGACCATCTTCGTCTGGTGCGGAGGCGACGTTTGGGAATTCACGGCCGCGCCCGCCCCCGGAAGAGCGGGGCGGAGCGCCCGGGACGACGCCGGGCTGAGGGCGCCCATGCCGGGGCGGATCGTCCGGCTCCTCGTCTCGGAAGGAGAGACCGTGACGCGCGGAACGACTCTCCTCGTGCTCGAGGCGATGAAGATGGAGCACGAGATCAAGGCGCCGCACGACGGGACCGTCGCCCGCCTCCCGTATCTCGTCGGCGACCAGGTCGACGCGGGAGCGCCGCTCGTGGAATTCGCGGGATAATCGCCGCATGTCCGAAGAACTGCCCTACTCGATCACGCGCCCGAGGGTTCCGCCGAGCGCGACGATCTACGAAGTCGGCCCGCGCGACGGGCTCCAGAACGAGAAGGAGAACGTCGCCACCGCGGTCAAGATCGGGTTCATCGAGAAGCTCGCGGACGCCGGCCTCACGGCGATCGAGACGACGTCCTTCGTCAAGCCGTCGGCGATCCCGCAGCTCGCCGACGCGGCGGACGTCGTGCGGGGCGTCCGGCGGCGGAGCGGCCTCCGTCTCCCCGTTCTCGTGCCCAACATGAAGGGGTTCGAGGCGGCGCGCGCGGTCGGCGTCCGCGAAATCGCGGTCTTCACGGCGGCCTCCGAGACGTTCAACCGGCGGAACATCAACTGCGGGATCGAGGAATCGATCGAGCGGTTCCGTCCCGTGGTCGCCTCCGCGGAGGAGGACAAGATCCGGGTGCGGGCCTACATCTCGACGGCGTTCGGGTGTCCGTTCGAGGGGAAGATCGAGCCGGAATCGGTGCGCGAGGTGGTCCACATGCTCCTCGATCTCGGAATCGAGGAGATCTCGATCGGCGACACGATCGGGGTCGCGACACCCAACCAGGTCTACGACGTCGTCGAGACGCTCTATGCGTCCGGGGTCACCCGCGAGGTGCTCGCGCTTCACTTCCACGATACCCGCGGGACGGCGCTCGCCAACGTCTGCGCCGGACTGGACTGCGGCGTCACGATCTTCGATTCTTCCGCCGGAGGCCTCGGCGGGTGTCCGTACGCGCCCGGGGCGACGGGCAATCTCGCAACGGAGGATCTGCTCTATCTGCTGGACGGACTGGGCGTTTCGACCGGCGTTTCCCTCGCGGGGGTCGTCGACGCGAGCCTTTACCTCGCCCGGGAGACGGGACGGCGCCCGCCGTCCCGGTATCTCGCCGCCCGGCTCGGCGATGCCCAGGGCTCCCTGCCTGCCTAGGCGGGTGATGGCCGGAAGCTTTCGATTGACACCGGGGAGCGGCGCGGGGTAAATTTTTTAATGACAGTGGTTTCCCATCTCGTGAGGAACAATGCCTAAGTCGATTCTGCTGGCCGACGACTCGTTGACCATCCAGAAGGTCATCGAGTTGACGTTCTCGGACACCGATTACGAACTGACGACCGTCAGCAACGGCGCGGAGGCCCTCGCCGCCCTCGAACGGCACCGACCCGATCTCGTGATGGCGGACGTCGTGATGCCCGGCAAGAACGGGTACGAAGTCTGCGAGGCGATCAAATCCACCCCGTCGCTCGCCGACATTCCGGTGATTCTCCTCTCCGGCACGTTCGAGCCGTTCGACCGCGATCGCGCCGAGCGCGCCCGCGCGAACGCGATCGTCACGAAACCCTTCGACTCGAAGAATCTCCTCGTCCAGGTCGAGAGCCTGCTGCACGGCCGGCGGCCGTCGCCGACGACGGTCGCGGTTCCGGCGTCCCCCGAAGCGTCTCCGGTGGAGACCCGCGCGTTCCGGACCGGCGAGATCGGCCACCCGACTCCGTCCGACTCGGGGCTCGACTTCGCCGAGTTTCCGGCGGAGAGCGCGTTCGAGGCGGAGCCCGCCGGACGCATCGAGCCGGGCCCGCTCGACGCGGAGCGTCCGGCGGCGCCTTCCCCCGAACCCCTCGCGTTTCCCATGGACGACACGTCGCCTTTCGGAAGGTCCGCGGCGGCCGAACCCGGAGCGGGGGTCGAGGAGACGGGCGCCGAGGCGTTCTCCGAGACGGACAACGTCTTCGAGTTTCCGGCCGTCGAGCCGCCGTCCGAGCGGGAGACCGAGGCGCCGTCGCTGGAGATTCCGCCGTCGTGGTCCTCGCGCGCGGACCAGGAGATCACGCAGGAGCTCGTCGCTTCGCGTCTCGTGCCGCCTCCCGAGTTTCCTTCCGAGCCCGTCTTCCTCCACGGCGACGCGGAACCCGAGCCGGAACCGAGCTCCGCGCCGGAGTCCCGTTCCGCCGCTCCCGTCGGCGAGACGGAGGCGGCGCCCCCCGAGCCGTCGATGCCCCCGGTCGAAACCGCCCCCGCGCCCGCCGCGCCTCCCGACACGGAGGTGCTCGGGCCGTCGGAGATCGCTCCCGACATCGAACGGCTCGCGCAGGGGGCGTCGATTTCCGACCTCGCGAGCATGGTCAGCCGCATCGCGGCGCCGGTCTCCCTCTCGGACGACGACGTCGAGAGGATCTCCCGCCGAGTCGTGGAGCGGCTCTCGGAGAGGATCGTCCGCGACATCGCCTGGGAAGTGGTGCCGGAGATCGCCGAAATCCTCGTCCGGCAGCGCCTGCGGGAGTTGGAAGCCGAGCCCTCCGGCGACTCCCGATAGTTCCGGTGGCTTCCCCGAGCGGCCTGCCCAAAACTTTCGACCCCTCCTCGTTCGAAGAACGGCAATCGCGCCGCTGGGAGGAGGCGGGCGCGTTCCGTCCCGGAGGGCGTCCCGGCGATCCCCGGTTCTCGGTCGTGATCGCGCCTCCGAACGTCACCGGGAAGATCCACATCGGCCACGCGCTCGAAAACTCCCTCGTCGACGCCCTCGTCCGGTGGAAGCGGATGCAGGGATTGCGGACCGTGTGGGTGCCGGGAACGGACCACGCCGGCATCGCGACGCAGATGGTCGTCGAGCGGGCGCTGGCGCGGGAGGGGATCGACCGGAAGGCGATCGGCCGCGAGGCGTTCGTCGAGAAGGTCTGGGAGTGGAAGAAGGAGTCGAAGGACTCCATCCGCCACCAGCTGGAGCGCCTCGGCTGCTCCCTCGACTGGAGCCGGGAAAGATTCACGCTGGACGAGGGGCTCTCGCGAGCGGTGCGGAAGGTCTTCGTCGACCTCCACCGCGACGGCTTGGTGTACCGCGGGCGCTACGTCGTGAACTGGTGCCCGAGATGCGGCACCGCGGTGTCCGACCTCGAGGTCAACCACGTCGAAACTCCCGGGAAGCTGTACTTCATCAAGTACGACGTCGAGGGGGACGACGTCGGGGCGATCGTCGCGACGACCCGTCCCGAGACGCTCCTCGGGGACACCGCGCTCGCGATCGCCCCGAACGACCCGCGGACCCGGCGTCTCGTCGGGAAGACGGCGATCCTCCCGATCCTCGGGCGCCGGTTGCCGGTCGTCGAAGACGACTTCGTCGACCGCGAGTTCGGATCGGGCATCGTGAAGGTCACGCCGGCGCACGACCCGAACGATTTCGCGGCGGCGACCCGGCACGGCCTTCCGGCCGTGCTCGTGATCGGTCCCGACGGCCGGATGACCGGAGAAGCGGGGCCGTTCGCCGGTCTCGACCGCTTCGACGCCCGCGCCCGCGTCCTCGAGCGGCTCTGGGCCGAGCAGCGGATCGTCGACGCGCGGGAGCACGTGCACGCGGTCGGCCACTGCCAGCGCTGCGACACCGTCATCGAGCCCTATCTCTCGAACCAGTGGTTCGTGCGGGTCGCGCCGCTCGCCGGTCCCGCGATCGCCGCCGTCGAGAGCGGAGAGATCCGGTTCTTCCCCGAGCACTGGACGAAGACGTACTTCGAGTGGATGCGGAACATCCACGACTGGTGCGTTTCCCGGCAGCTCTGGTGGGGACACCGCATTCCCGCGTACTACTGCGCCCGCGACCACGTCACGGTGGCGGAAGAGCGGCCCGCGGCATGCGCGACGTGCGGCCTGCCGGATCTCGTCCAGGATCCCGACGTGCTCGACACCTGGTTTTCTTCGCAGCTGTGGCCGTTCTCCGTCTTCGGCTGGCCGGAATCGACCGAGGACCTGCGCGAGTTCTACCCGACCGACGTCCTCGTCTCCGGCTTCGACATCCTGTTCTTCTGGGACGCCCGGATGATCATGGCGGGCCTCCGGCTGACCCGCACGCCGCCGTTCGCGATCCTCCATCTCCACGGCCTGGTCCGCGACGAGAAGGGGGAGAAGATGTCGAAGACGCGCGGGAACGTCATCGATCCTCTCGACGTGATCGCGGAGTTCGGCGCCGACGCCGTGCGCTTCACGCTCCTGTCGCTCGCCTCGCCCGGCCGCGACCTGCCCCTCGCGCGGAGCCGGATGGCGGGGTCGCGGGCCTTCATGACGAAGGTGTGGAACGCGACCCGGTTCGTCCTCGCGCAGGAGGTCCCGCCGGAGGAGCCCGGCGCCGAGGCGGCCGATCCGCGCGCTCTCCCGCTCCTCGACCGCGCGATCCTCTCCCGCCTCCACGAGACGATCGAGGCCGTCGGCCGGCAGCTCGGCGAATTCCGTTTCGATCTGGCGGCGGCGAGCATCTACGATTTCGTCTGGCGGGACTTCTGCGACCGGCACCTGGAGATGGTCAAGCCGATCCTCTCGGGGAAGACCGGGAGCGATGCGGACCGGCGGTCGGCGCGCCGAACGCTCCACGCCTGCCTGCGCGACGTGCTGGCGCTGCTCCACCCGTTCGCGCCGTTCGTCACCGAGGAGATCTGGGAGGCGCTCGGCAGCGGGACGCTTCTGGCGACCGCTCCGTTCCCGAAGTTCGATGCCGCATTCGTCGCTCCCGACGCGGACGCCGCCGTCCACGCCTTCGCCGAGATCCTGACGCGGGTGAGGAACTTCCGGTCCGAGCGCGGCGCCCCCCCGACCGAGCCCGTCGAGCTGCGCGTCGCTCCCGACGCTCCGCACGGCCCGGCCCTCCGCGAGCTCGCGCCGGTGCTCGTCGCGCTGGGCCGGCTCTCGGCGCTCGAGTTCGAGCCCGCGGCGCCCGGAGACGCACGGGACGTCGTGGAAGGAGTGGCGGTCGCCATGCGCTTCGCGCAGCGGGAGGCCCGCGCCGACCGGGCGGGAATCGAGCGGGAGCTCGGAAAGCTCGACGACGAGATCCGGGTCCTCGCGGCGAGGCTGCGGAACCCCGAGTACCTCGAAAAGGCGCCGGACCTCGTCGTGCAGAAGTCGCGGCAGAGGCTGTTCGAGATGGAGAAGCGCCGGGCCGCCCTCGCCGGGACGCCGCATTGATCGACGTCTTCGGGGATCCTTTCGACGGGAAGGGCTATCGGCGGCTCGCGAATTTCGTGTTCTTTCCCTCGGTCGATTCGACGAACGCGGTCGCCCGGGGGCTGATCGACCACTCGTTGGTCGAGGAGGTCGAGCTGGAGCCGACGGTCATCGCGGCGGCGATGCAGAGCGAGGGCCGGGGGCGCCGCGACCGGAGCTGGCGGTCCCCGGCCGGGGGGGTGTACGCGACGTTCGTCTTCCGCGTTCCCGCCGGCGCCCGTCTGCCGCACCTGCCGCTGGCCGCCGGCGTCTGGGTTTCGGAAGCGCTGGCCTCGGCCGCCGGCGTCGAGAGCCGGCTCAAGTGGCCCAACGACGTCCTCGCGGGAGACCGCAAGGTCGCGGGAATCCTCACGGAGGCGAAAACGCGCGGAGACGAGACGCACGCCGCGATCGGGATCGGAGTGAACGTGTGCGGGGCCGCGCAGGACTTCGGCGAAGGCGCCACCAGCGCGGAGGCCGTCGCCTCGGGAGCGCCTTCGCTCTCCCGGGTCTTCGCGGAGATCTGCCGCGCCTGCGACCGGTATCTCGCCGCGCCGGAGGACGCCCGGGTCGTCGAGCGATGGCTCGAACGTTCGCGTCACGAGGCGGACGCGGAGATCCGCGTGTCTCCGCCCGAAGGAGGAGCGCCGGTCGTCGGGCGTTTCGCGGGATTGACGGAGGATGGATTCCTCCGGCTGAGGGTCGGCGGTTCGGAGGTCGTGGTGACGTCGGGAGAGGTCGGATCCTGGTGAGCGCGGCGCTCCTCGTCGTCGACGTCGGGAACACGAACACGGTGCTCGGACTGTACGCGGGGAAGTCGCTGACGGCGGACTGGCGCCTCGCGACGCGACGCGACGCGACGGCCGACGAGATCGGCATCCTGCTGACGGGCCTCCTCGGTTCGCCGCCGCCGAAAGTGGCGCGGGCGATCGTGGCGACGGTCGTTCCGTCGCTCCAGTTCCCCTGGAAGACCGCCTTCCGGAAATATCTCGGCCTCGACGCGACCTTCGTCGAGCCCGGCATCCGCACCGGCATGCCGATCCTCTACGACAATCCGCAGGAGGTCGGCGCGGACCGGATCGTGAACGCCGTCGCGGCCTTCGAGAAGTACGGAGGCCCGTGCATCGTCGTCGACTTCGGCACGGCGACGACGTTCGACGTCGTCAACGCGGCCGGCGAGTACGCCGGCGGGGTCATCACTCCCGGCGTGATGATTTCGGCGGAGGCGCTCTTCTCCCGCGCGGCGCGACTCTCGCGCGTCGAGATTCGCCGGCCGTCGGCGGTGATCGGGAAGACGACCACGGCGTCGATCCAGTCCGGGCTCTACTTCGGCTATCTCGGCCTCGTCGACGGGCTCATCGACCGGATCGCCGCGGAGATGGACGGGAAACCGAAGGTCGTGGCGACGGGCGGCCTCGCCGAGCTGCTCGGCCGCGCCTCGTCGAAGATCGAAACGATCGACCCGCATCTGACGCTGGAGGGGCTCAGGATCCTCGACGAGAGAAACCGGCCGCGCCGCGGCTGACATGGCCGACGAGGAGCAGGGTCGGCAGTACTTCACGGAAATCGAGACGGAGTTCATCCGGCGGCGCGGGACGCCGTTTCTCCTCTCCCCGAAGGACTACGCGCTCGTCCGCCGCTGGTTCGAGCTCGGCATCCCCGCGGCCGACGTCTGCGCGGGAATCGCCGAAGCGTTCGACCGGCGCGAAGAACGCGGCGCCGCGGCGAAGGTGAACAGCCTCTCCTACTGCGAGGGAGCCGTGCTCGAGGCGTGGGAACGGCGCGCTTCCGCGCGCGTCGGCCGCCCGGAAACGGCGGAAGCGGAAGCGGTCGGCCCGCGCCTCGGGGAGCTCGCGCGGACGCTGGCCGCCGTCGATCCGCGTTTCGCCGAGGCGGCGGAGTCGGCGCGCCGCTCGATCGAGCGGCTCGCCGACTCCGGAAAGACGCCCGAGGAGACGGAGCAGTCCCTCGCGCGGATCGAGAAGAAGCTCCTGCGGGAGGTCGAAGAGAGCCTTCCCGCGGAGGAACGGGACGCGATCCGCGCGGAGGTGGACCGGCGGCTCGCCCGCGACGCGGAAGGAATGGACGAGCGGGCGCTCCGGCGGACCCGCGACGTGCTGGCGCGCCAGCGTCTCCGCGCGATCCACTCCCTGCCGCGGCTCTCGCTGCTGACGTGACGCGGTCGGTCCGCCTCGCGATCGAACGGCTCGCCCCGACGGGCGAAGGGATCGCTCACGACGCGGGCAAGGTCGTGTTCGTGGACGGCGCGCTCCCGGGAGAAACGGTGGACGCCGCGGTTTACCAGGAGAAGGCGAAGTACGCGCGCGCCCAGACCGAGGCCGTTCGGGATGCGTCGCCGGAGCGGCGCGCCGCCGACTCGCACTCCGCCCGGTGCGGAGGGACGGATTGGGCGCACGTGCTCCCGGAAGCCGCCCGGCGCTGGAAACGGGAGCTCTTCCTGGAGACGATGCTCCGGCTCGGCGGGACGGCCGCTCCCGCGTTCGGAGAGCTGCCGATCTCGGCCTCGGCGCTCGAATACCGGCTCCGGAATCAGTTTCATGCCTCCCGAGGAGAGGTGGGGTTCTACGCCCGCCGGTCCCACCGGATCGTGCCGCTCGACGGCTGCGAGATCGTTTCCCGCGAAACGCGCGGGAAGGCGGCTCTCTTCGCGCACGCCGAGGGAACCGTCGAAACCCTCGAGACCGTCGAAACGGGGGAGGCGCACCGGCTCGTCTGGAGGAGCGCGGGCGAGGGATTTCCGGAATCGCCGGGGGCGCTCGACGTCGACGTGGGCGGGCGCGCCTTCCGGGTGTCGGCGGGCTCCTTCTTCCAGGTCAACCGGCATCGCCTCCTTCCGTTCTTCGAGCTCGTCCGGGACCTCGCCGCGGCCGCGCACCCGTCGCGGGCACTCGACGCCTATTCCGGAGCCGGTCTCCTCTCCCAGGCCCTCGTCGAGGCGGGGGCGAGCGTCACCGCGATCGAGGGCTCGCCCTCGTCGGCAGCGGACGCGGCCGCCAACCGCGAGCGGCTCGGCGCCGAAGGCCGGATCGAAATCCGCCGGATCGCCGTCGAGCAGTACCTGGCGGCGGGCGAAGAGACCCACGATGTCGTCGTGGCGGATCCTCCCCGGGGCGGGCTCGGCCCGTCGGCCGCGGCGATCGCCGGTCTCGCCAGGCGGCGGCTAATATACGTCTCATGCGAACCCGGATCCTTCGCGCGCGATCTGCGGCCCATCCTCTCGGCGGGCTTTGCGATCGCGGCCGCCCGTCTCGAGGATTTCTTCCCGCTCACCCACCGCGTCGAGGCGATCGTCGCGTTCGACCGCCGCTGAACCGCCGCCCCGGGTCCGGGAACCGGGCGTCCGGCGGAAGTCCCCGCCTCTGAGCTCCGCCGGAGAACGCGCGTGATCCGACCGATCGCCCGACGCGGTTCCGCGCCCCTGCTCGCGGGCGCGGCATTCTTCGGCGCGGGCGTGTGGGCCGGCGGGTGGAGCGTGGCGGGAACGGGGCTCGCCGCGGCGGCCGCGGCGCTCTCCCTCGTCGCGCTGCTGCGGCGGGATTCCGGCGGGCAAGCATGGGCGGCGGTGTTCGCGATGTGCTGCGGCTTCGCGGCGGGGCGCGCGCGCGTCGCGCGGCCGGCGGAGCGTGCGGAAGCCGCGGGCGCACGCGTCGATCTCGACCGGCCGGCCCGGATCGTCGGCGTCCTGGAGGATTTCTGGACCGGCCCGGACGATCGCCGGCGAACCCGGATGCGCGCCGAGACGGTCTCGCAGGGAGGAGCGGAGGAGGATTTCCCGGCGGAGATCGACGTGCGGGCGTTCGGGGCCGCGCCGCTCCCCGGGAACCGCGGCGATCGTGTGGCGCTGACGGTCTCGCTCGAGCCGCCCGAGGATTCCGCTTCGACGCGCGATCTGCCGGTCCCCGGCCGGGTCTGGCGGGGCGTGCTCAAGAGCGGCTGGCAGGTCCGCGTCGTCGGAACGACGGCGACCGGGTGGGCGGCGAAAGTGAACTCGTTCCTCGCGCGCCGCCTCCGGGCGGCGCGCCTCCCCCGTGAAACGGTCCAGGAGCCGGTGGCCGCGCTCCTCCTCGGCCGTACGGGGGAGCTCGACCGGGAAGCGGCCGCGCGGATCCGTCAGGGCGGCTTCTCGCACGTGCTCCTCGCCTCGGGTCTGCAGGTGGCCCTGTTCGCGGCGATCCTCTCGGCGCTGCTTCGCGCGCTCCGGGTGCGGAGGCGCGCGCGGGACGCCGTCCTCCTCGCCGGGATCGCGGCGTTCGCGCTCGTCGCGGGAGCGGGCCCGTCCGTCGTCCGGATGGCGTTGACACTCTTCGTTCTCCTCCTCGCGCGGCTCCGGGAACGCCCGGTGACGGTGTTCCAGGCGATCGGAGCCTCCGCGCTCGTCGTTCTCGCGGCCGAGCCGGCCGAGCTCTGGCGCTTCGGCTTCTGGATGACCTACGCGGCCTCGCTCGCGATCGCCGGGTTGACGCGGCCGATCGCGGAGAGCCTGAGATTCCTTCCGGATCGGGTCCGTCTCGCGGTCGCGGTGACCGCGGCGGCGCAGATCGGGACCGCGCCTCTCATGCTGTGGCGATTCAACGCCGCATCGGCGGCGGCCTGGGTCGTCGCCCCCGTGGGGCTTCCCGCCGCGGCGGCGCTGATGGCCCTCGGCGGGCTCGTTCTCGGCGCGGCGGCGGCGGGCCTGCCCGCGGCGATTCCCGGCGCGGCGTTCGATGCGGCATACCGGGCGACGGCCTTCGCGGCTTCGAGGCTCCGGGGCGCGACGCTCTTCGCGGTCACTCCGCCTTTCGCCGCGATCCTCGCCCTTCTCGTCCTCGCGGGAGCGGTCGCGGCGCTGTCCGGAAGGAGGCGTGCGGTCGCGGCGGCGGCGTACGCGGCGCTCTTTGCCGCGCTCGCCCTCCGCGGAAAGGCCGGTCTCCGTCCCGCCGAGTTCTCGGTGGAGGCGCTGGACGTCGGGCAGGGGGATGCGTTCCTGATGCGCTCCGGCGATTCCGCCTTTCTCGTCGACGGCGGCGGGGGCTTCTCCGGGGCGGAGGACTTCGGGCGCGCCCGGCTCCTTCCCAAGCTCCTCGATCGCGGGATTCGCTCTCTCGACGGCGTCGTTCTCTCGCATCCCCACCCCGATCACGCCGCCGGGATCTTCGACGTGCTCCGCGATCTCCGCGTGCGCGCGTTCTTCCACGGAGACGGAGAGGACGCGGGTGAGCTTTTCGCGCGCCTCGATCGGGAGGCGCGGTCCTGCCGGGTGCCGGTGCGGATCCTCCGGACGGGAGAGCGCCTCCCGTGGGGAGGGGGGGAGTTTCGCGTGCTGCGGTCCGGAGGCCGGCCCTTCAAGAAGGACCCGATCAACAACGAGTCGGTCGTGCTCCTCTACGTCCACGGCCGGCGCCGGGTTCTGCTGACCGGAGACGCCGGGGAACCCGCGGAGAGCGAGATCCTGTCGTCCCTGCCGTCGCCGCCCCGAGTCGACATCCTCAAGGTCGGCCATCACGGCAGCCGGACGTCCTCGCGCGCCGATTTCGTCGGGGCGTTCGCTCCGCGCGCGGCGCTCCTCTCGTGCGGCCGTCGCAACCGGTTCCATCACCCGGCCCCCGAAACGCTCGCGACGTTC
>DASTIQ010000324.1 GCA_035717485.1 Thermoanaerobaculia bacterium
TATCACGGTGCGCTGCCGCGGCGCGACCGATCGGGAATGGTCGGGTCCTTGGATTACTCGAGCGGACGGCCTACCTCAGCCGAGGCGCGGCGAGGCGCGAGCCCGGCGGGATGCGGGGCGGCTGCGAGATCCCGAGGCCTAGGGGGGTGTAGGTCGCAGGGTCTCGCGGACAGCACGCGCCCGCCCGGCTCGATGCATCGTCCGCGCCCTGACTAACTAGCGAGTTCGACAACCACGGCGCCGCCCTGGCCGCCCCCGATACACATCGTCGCGACCCCGAACTGCACCTGCCGTCTTCGCATCTCACGGAGCAGCGTGATCACCTGGCGCGTCCCGGTCGACCCGACGGGATGGCCGAGCGCGATCGCGCCTCCGTTGACGTTCGTGCGCTCGAAATCGAGCTCGCCGATCGCCGTCGAGCCGTGCCGCGCGTGCCATTCGGCGGAGCCCCACACGCGGGCGCAGGCGAGGACCTGGGCGGCGAACGCCTCGTTCAGCTCGACGAGTCCCACGTCCTTCCAGGCGATGCCGGCGCGCTTCAGCGCGATGGGAACGGCGAGGGCGGGTCCGAGACCCATCCGGGCGGGGTCGATGCCGGCGAATGCGAAGCCCCGAACGAAACCGAGGGGCCGCACGCCGTAGCCCCGCGCCGCTTCGAGCGACGCGACGAGGACCGCCGCGCCCCCGTCGGTGATCTGCGACGAATTTCCGGCGGTCACCGTCCCGAACTTCCGGTCGAAATAGGGCTTGAGCTTCGCGAGCGCCTCCATCGTCTGGTTCTCGCGGACCCCGTTGTCGATCGTCGCGAGCCGGTCGTAGCGGGGCGGGATCGGGACCGGCACGATCTCCTCGGCGAGCTTCGCCCGGGCGGCCGCGGCCCGCTGGTGCGAGCGGAGCGCGTACGCATCCTGTTCCTCGCGCGAGATCGCGAATTCCTTCGCGAGGACCTCCGCGGTCTGCCCCATGTTCAGGTCGCAGACCGGGTCGGTGAGGCCGAGCTCGAGGCCGACGACCGGCTTGAAGTCGCGCGGCCGGAATTTCGCGGCGGCCGAGAGCCGGGCGGGAATCGACCTCGCGCTCATCATTCCCAGGAACTTCCTCTTCGCCGGCTCGCCGTAGAGGAGCGGGACGGCGGACATCGACTCGACGCCGCCGGCGAGCACCATCGCGTGATCGCCCGCGCGAATCCGGAGGAACGCGTCGGCGATCGATTCGGCGCCCGAGCCGCAGTTGCGTCCCACCGTGAACGCGGGCACCGACTCGGGAACTCCGGCACGGAGCGCGATCACGCGGGCGATGTTCGCGGCGTCTGCCGGGGTCGCGATGTTCCCGAAGATCACCTCGTCCAGCCGATCCGGGCCGAGCCCCGTCCGCGCGAAGAGCTCGACCGACGGGATGCGGCCGAGATCGACCGCGCTGACGTCCTTCAGGTCCGTCTGGATTCGGCAGTACGGGGTGCGGACGCCGTCGAGGACGACGACGTCACGCGGCATCCGGCTTCTCCCCGTACATCCGGTCGATCACGCTCCGGAACTTCTCCTCGACGACCCGGCGCTTCACCTTGAGCGTCGGAGTGATCTCGCCCGCGTCGAGCGTCAGGTCGTGGTCGAGGAGCGCGAAGGCCCGGACCTGCTCGTAGTGCGCCTTCCCCGCGTTGTAGGCGTCGATCTCCTTCTGGAACGCACGCCGGACCTCGGGGCCGTCGAGCGGCGCGCCGCCGAGGCCGAGACGCTTGAGGGCGTCGAAGCTCGGCACGATGAGCGCCGAGACGAACTTCCGGCCGTTCCCGATGACGATCGGGATCTCGATCAGCGGCGACTGCTTGAGCACGTTCTCGATCGGCTGGGGCGCCGCCTTCTTCCCCCCCGAGAGGACGATCAGGTCCTTCTTGCGGTCCGTGATCCGCAGGAAACCGTCCTCGAGCTCCCCGACGTCGCCCGTCGCGAACCATCCGTCGCGGTCGATCGCCTCGGCCGTCTCGGCGGGCTTCCCGAAGTAGCCCTGCATCACGTGCGGCCCGCGCGTGAGGATCTCGCCGTCCGGGGCGATCTTCACCTCGACGCCGGGCACGGGAGGCCCCACGGTTCCGAGCCTCCACGCGCGCGGCCCGTTCACCGAGATCACCGGCGAGGTCTCGGTCAGTCCGTATCCTTCGTAGATCGTCACTCCGGCGCCCCAGTAGAACTCCGCGAGCTCCCGCGAGAGCGGCGCGCCGCCGGAGATCGCGAACTGGAACCGGCGCCCGAGCCGGGCCCGCAGCTTCGAGAAGACGAGGCGATCCGCGATGCGGATGCCGAGCGAGGTCGGGTCCTTTTCCCCCTGCTCGAGGCGCCGGAGGCGGCGCCGCCCCTGCTTCGCGGCGAACGCGAATATCGCGCGCTTGACGGCCGATCCGGCGACGCTTTCCTGCACCGCGGAGTAGATCTTTTCGTAGACCCGGGGAACGGCCCCGAAGACGGTCGGCTCGAGCTCGACGAGGGCGTTTCGGAGCACCGTGAGGTCGCCGAGATACGCGATCGTCGAGAGCCGATACGCGAACGCGTAATCGAGCATGCGCTCGAAGACGTGGGAGAGGGGAAGGAACGAGAGGGCGGTCGAGCTCGACTCGAACGGCACGACCTCGCAGCACGCGCGGACGTTCGACACGAAGTTGCCGTGCGTGAGCACCGCGCCTTTCGGCTCGCCGGTCGTTCCCGACGTGTAGATGATGGTGCACGGGTCCGCGGGGCGGATGCGGCTCCCCCGGGTTTCGAACACGGTGGAACCCATCTCGAGGTTCCCGCGGCCGCGGTCGACCGTCTTCATCCAGCGTTCGCAGCCCGGCTCGTCCGGCGGATCCGCGTCGATCGCGATGACGTGGTCGAGAGCGGGGCAATCGGCGCGGATCGAGCGGACCTTCTCGAGCTGTTCGGCCGTCGAGACGACGATCATCTTCGCGCCGCTGTCCCGGAGCAGCGTGACGATCTGGTCCGCCGGGAGCGTGGAGTAGATCGGGACCGAGAGAGCGCCGGCGCAGACGATCGCGTAGTCGGTCATCGCCCACTCCGGACGATTCTCGGAGAGGATCGCGATGCGGTCGCCCGGCTGCATGCCGAGGGCGTTCAGGCCGAGCGAGAGGCAGCGCACCGTGAAGCCGAAGTCGCGCGCCGAGACCGAGGTCCACCGGCCGGGACCTTCGCGGCGCATCTGCACCGCGTCCTTTCCCGATGCGGCGAATCCCGTGAAGATGTCGTAGAGCGTCGACGCTTCCGCCATGAGGCGCGTCGATTCTATCCCGGGCGTCGCGTTCGCAGGCGCGACGCCGCGCAACGCCGCGGCCGTGCGCTATCCTCCGCGCGATGGCTCTCGCTCTGCTCCTCGGGACGGCGGCCGCCGCGGCCGGCTTCATCGTGACGTCGTTCTTCGGATTCGTCGTCGCGGCCCATGGACCGCACGACCCGATGATTCGCTTCCTCGTGACGCGGCACGTGCTCTACGCGATCCCGACGCTGCTCCTTTCGCTCTTTTCGCAATCGATGGTCCTCTTCTACTTCATCGGAACGGGAAGGCTGGTGAAGGACGAGATGGCCGGATGGGCGGATGACCGGCGGATCGGCGTGCTCCGCGCGCTCCGGCGGTTCAAGGCGAAGACGTCGCCACCCGCGACGTTCGCGATGCTCGCCGCCATCGCCGCCTTCGTTCTCGGCGGCTGGGTGCACACGGCCGCCCCGGGAATCCGCGGAATCGCCCGGATCGCGCACCTTTCGGCCAGCGTCGGCGCGCTCGTCATCCATCTCTGGGCGCTCCTGGCGGAATATCCGGCCTTCGTCGAGAACCACCGGCTGATGGCGGATCCCGCCGCGTACGCCGGCGGCGACTCCCGGCAGCCCGCCGGCTCATGAATACCCGGGAACGGCCCGCGGCGGCGTGAAGAAGCCGGTTCTCTTCGCCGCGATCGCGACCGCGCCTCTCGTTGCGATCGCGGTCCGCGAGGCTTTCCGGCTGGTCGCGGGACTCTCGGATCCGAAACAGGCCGGCTCGGCCCCGCTCCTCTGGATCTTCGGGGTGTTCGTGACGCTCGCCCTCCTCTGGAGCGGCGTTTTCCTGATCGGGCGCGCGACGGCGAAGGATTCGTCGAAGCTTCCGTTCGAGGCGACCGCGGCGATCGCGATCGCGGAGGCGAAGAAGAGACCGCCCGCGCCCCGCTGTCCCTCGTGCGGACGCCCGCGAGTCGTGGAGAGCTCGGCGAAGTGCCTCTACTGCGGGCAGAAGTTCGAATCGCCCGGGGCACCCCTGGAAATCTGAGCCCGGCCTTCGCGAGGCGCGCGAGTCTGCCGGCCCGCCACGGGATGAAGGAGCCCGGCGATTCGGAGGCTTCGTCGACCTCGGGACGACGTCGATCCGCCCATTCGCCTCGCGACTCGCCCTTTCACGGCTTCGGCTGCTGGCAGCGGTAGGCGACGCCGCTGACGTGGTCCGTCATCGCGAGGGGACCCGTCCGGAAGACGACGTCGGCTCCGAGTCCGAGAGCCTGGTTCTGGAGCTCGCGCTCCCAATCGTCCGGGAGGTTGAACGGTCCCCGGGCGTCGACGGAGCCAACGGGCTTGCAGCCTTCGACGTCTTTCGGGTTCGTGGTGATTCGGATCTTCTCGGCGCCGGGAGCGATCGTCGTTGCGCAGCCCGCGCAAAACAGAGCAACGAGAAGCAAACGCTTCATGAGGCATTTCCTCCTTCGCCTTGTGCGGAAAATTCTACCGCGCGCTCGATCCTGGGATCGCCGCGTGCTCGAGCCGTTTTTCGCCGCCCGGGATCGGGAGCGCCAGGAAGCGCGTTGAGCAACCGCAAGTCCCCATAGCGCGAACCTTCGACCGGCCGCAATCGCGCTAGACCTGCTCTAGGAATCCTCGGTGTTGCTGCTTCGCCGGTATCGGCACTCTCCCCGCTCTCTCGCTGGCGAAAGGAAGGATGGCGGAGCGGGGCCTCACCTCATAGGAGGCCTGGCTCCCGGAACGCATTTCGACTTGGAGCTTGCGCACGCACTTCCAGCAGCAGGACCCGACGAGCGGCATCAATCTCTTCTGACCCGCGCGAATCTCCCGAACCGTCCGGCCGGTGGCGCTCCGCCGTCCGGCGGTGGCGCGGGTCTTCGTCCTCGAGCCTCCCGAGCCCCCCTTGGGGTAGTCTGTTTCAAACAGGAGGCGAAGATGGCGACGCGTACCGGGAGACTTCTCGGATGGATGGCTGCTGCATGGGCGGCGATTCTCTTCATGGGAGCAGGGCTTCGAGTGCTCGCGGACTGCTCGAGCTTCGGGCTGCCGTTCACCGATCTGGGCTCGACCAACTTCTGCGCGCAAATCGCCGAGGCGTATTTCGCGGGCTTGACGAACGGCACGAGCGCCACGACGTATGAGCCGTCGGCGAACGTCCCCCGCGAACAGATGGCGGCCTTCGTCACGAGAACGCTCGATCAATCGTTGCTCAGGGGAAGTTCGCGAGCGGCGCTCGATCAGTGGTGGATGATGACGCCGCATTACGACAAAGCGAGTCTCGGCCTGACGAGCGTCGGGAGCAGTCCGGTGCGACTCAAGAGCGATGGAGCGGACGTCTGGGTGGCGAATTTCGATGACGACAGCGTTTCGCGTATCCGGGCGAGTGATGGAAAGAACCTCGGCACATGGACGGGCGCAGCGGGCGCGGTCGGAGTGCTCGTCGCGATGGGGAAAGTCTTCGTCGTCGGCGCGTCCACCCCCGGCAGTCTCTACATGATCGATCCGGCCGGCTCGCCCGGCGCGGTGACGACCGTTGCCAGCAACTTGGGAAACAGTCCCGAGGGCATCGCCTTCGACGGCAACAAGATCTGGACCGCGAATGTCGGCGGCAGCGTCTCGATCATCACCCCCCGCTCCTCGACACCCTGGACCGTCGCCACCGTCACGACGGGATTTACCGGTCCGGTCGGTATCGTCTTCGACGGAAGCAACATCTGGGTGACCGACCAGACTGCGGGGAAGCTTTTCAAGCTCGATTCCGCCGGAGC
>DASTIQ010000325.1 GCA_035717485.1 Thermoanaerobaculia bacterium
TCCGAGGAGGACCTCTGGGAGATCCCGCACTGGCTCGAGACCATCCGTCACCGGCGGCTCCTCCCGGCCGCTCGCGAAAACGCGCTCGGACCCGTCGACGCGAGGATGTTCGAAGCGGGAAAGGTCGGCCGGGAGGAGCAGGCCTAGCGCGCGGTCGCTTCGAAGATCCGGCCGTCGACGAAGAGCTCGAGGAGATCGCGGTCGAGCGCGCCGCGCGCCGCCTCCGCCCGCAGGATGTCGATCGCCTCGTCGCGGGCGACCGCACGCTTGTAGGGCCGGTCGGCCGCGGAGAGCGCGTCGTAGATGTCGCAAATCGTCATCATCCTCGCGGGGGGCGGGATCTCCTCGGCCCGGAGCCCGCGCGGATACCCGCTGCCGTCGAGTTTTTCGTGGTGCAGCCACGCGATCTCCGGGACGCGCGCGAGCTCGGGGGTCCAGGGGATCTTCGAGAGGAACCGGTGCGTCTGCGTGACGTGAGACTCGATCTCGCGCCGCTCCGCCGGGTCGAGGCTCCCGCGCGAGATCGCGAGATACCGGGCGTCCTCTTCCGGAAGCAGGCGCTCGCGGTCTCCGTTGCCGAGCGGGAAGTCGAGATGCTCCGCCTCCTCCAGCGCGGGGTTCGGCGGCTGCGGGAGCACCGTCGGGACGTCCGCCTCGAGGATCCGCTGCCAGGCGGCCGCGAGCCGCGCCTCGGCGGTCTCGATCTCTCGGCGGGCCGCGTCGGCGGGCATTTCGCCTCGCGCCGACCGCTCCCAGAGCCGGACGGCGGACGCGAGACGCGCGCGCTCGAACCGCTCGCGCAGGAGGTCGATCCGCCCGGGGGGGAGCTTCCGGGCCTTCACGAGGACCGACTCGCGCACGCCGACCTTCCCGAAATCGTGCAGGACCGCCGCGTAGCGAAGCGCGGTCAGCTCCGGCGGCGAAATGCGGAACCCCGCGTAGGCGCCGGTCGACGCCCGGTCGGTCGCCTCCGCGAGCGCGCACGTGAGCACCGCGACCCGCTGGGAATGGCCGGACGTCGTCGGATCCCGCTGCTCGATCGCCGTCACCGAGGCGGCGACGAAACCGTCGAAGAGGTTCCGCAGGTGCGCGGTGAGGCGCGCGTTCTCGAGCGCGACCGCCGCCTGCGCCGCGAGAGAGCGCGCGATCTCCTCGTCGCGTTCGTCGAAGGGAACGGTCTCGCGCCGCATGACGGCCGTCGTCGAGAGATCGGGAATGACGCTCCGCTTCCGGTTCATCAGCTGCAGGACGCCGATCACTCTTCCCTGGACGTTCTTCATCGGCACCGCGAGCATCGATTCGGTTCGGTAGCCGATCTCGTCGTCGGAATTCCGGTTGAACCGGTACGAGGCGTCCGGCGAGATCGCGTGGACGTCGTCGATCCGGAGCACCTTTCCGCTCGTCGCCGCGTGGCCCGCGATCGACCGGCTGTCGAGCGGAAGGGACGCCTCTTCGAAGCGGAGCTTCCGAGAGTCGTTCTGCGCCGCCTTGAACCCCAGGTGCTCGGTGCCGTCCTCGCCGCGCTCGAGGAGATACAGGCTCCCGGCGTCGGCCTGGGTCAGGGCGCGCGCGCGGGTGAGGACATCCGCGATCAGGCGCGCCGGATCCGTCTCCGCGGCGAGCGCGATCCCGATCCGGTTCAGGTTCTCGATGTCCGCGTTGCGCGCCGCGAGCGCACGCTGGGCGACCGCGGCGACGTGCCGCTCTTCGAGGAATCGGAACACCGACCGGACGGCGCGGGCGACGTGGTGGTCCGCCGCTCCCTCCGGCAGCGAGAAGTAGACGCGAGGCGGCCAGAAGGGGTCGGCCGCTCCGGTGCGTTCGCCGACGACGACGATGCCGAGCCGCTCCGCGCCCTCCCCGAGACCTTCGGGGGGCGGCGCCGAGAGCTCGCCGTGGAGCGGATGGTCGAGCAGGAGGACGGCGACGTCGCCCTCCCCGAGGCGCAGAGCCGGGGACCGGAACTCGACCGGGTCGATGCCCTCGTGCGGGAGCGAGGAGAGCAGCCCCGCGATCGCGGCGCCGCGCCCGTGGAGCAGGCGGCGCCGGAAGGTTCGCGAGGGCGGGGCCTCCCGGGACATCCGGTCAGGGCTCCCGGAGGTCCTCGATCAGCTCCGCGATCGTTTCCGGCGGGAGATCGGTCTTCGCCCGGTAGTCGCCGTGCTCGAGAACGAGGCGCGCGGACCGGGCCGATTCGAGGGCGGCGCGGCCCTTTTCTCCGAGAGGGAACCGCACGTAGTGCACGGCGGAAATCTTATCCTCCCGTCCGTGTCCCGCCTCGAACTTCGCGAAATATTCCTTTCCGGCGATCTCCAGCCGCAGGCTGCGGCCCTCGTCGAGGCCGATGAAGGCGTCGAGGATCGGCTTCACGCGGCTCTCGTCGGTGATCTCGATGAACAGCGTCGCGGCCACTTCCCCTCGATCGGGGAGGAGCGTGTTGAAGACGTCGATCTCCTCCTGGACCTTCGCTGGATCGACGATCCGCTCGGCCCGCAGCATCTCCTGGATCTGGAAGAGCGCGGTCTCGCGGTTCTCGAAGACGAGCGTCACGAACGGCCCGACCGCGACGCGCCGGCGGCTCTTCACGTCGATCACGCGGCGACGGAACTCCGGCCGCGCCACCTCGTACTCGTGCAGGTTCTTCACGGCGACGGCGTCAATCTTCTCCATGGGTTTCTCCCTTTCGGTAGCAGTCCGCGAAGATCTCGATCGGATGCCGCGGCGCGACTCCCGTCCCCTGGCGGATCTGCAGCGCGGCGAGCGGGCAGTCGGTCGCGACCGCGTCCGGGCGCGCCTTCTCGACGGCGTCGAAGACCGGGCGGCCGATGTCCATCGACATCGGAAAGTACTCGGTCTTCATCGACCACGTCCCGTCGTGCCCCGTGCACTTCTCGACGGTCTCGACCCGCGTGTCCGGGATCAGCGCCAGGAGGTCGCGGGAGCGGAACCCGATGTCCTGGACCTTCAGGTGGCAGGCGATCTGGTAGAGAACGTGGCCGGCGGAGCGCGCGAAGTCCACCGCGAGCTTCCCGGCCGCGTGCCGCTTCATGAGGTATTCGGAAAGGTCGTGGGTCGCGGCGGAAACGTCCCGGGCGTCATCCTCGCTCCCCAGCACCGGGTACTCCTTCTTGATCGTGAGCGAGCACGTGGGTCCCGGCGTGACGATCGGAATCCCGGCGCGGACGAACGGCAGGAACGACGCGACGTTGTCCCGGCGATGCTCGCGCGCCGAGTCGAGATCCCCCGAGTCGAGAAACGGCATGCCGCAGCAGCGCTGGGGAGGAACGACGACCGTCGCGCCGCTCCGCTCGAGGACTTCGACGGCCGCCTTCCCGGTCTCCGGCCGGTTGAAGTTGACCGAGCACGTGACGAAGAGGAGGACGGCGTCGGCGCCGCGAACCTCGTCGAGCGTCGTCTTCCCGCCGCGTTTCTTCCACCAGCGGTCGAATGTTTCCCCGTGATAGACGGGAAGGAGCCGGTCCCGGTGGACGCCGAGGGTCTTCTCGAGCATCCACCGGGAGACCGGATTGCGGTTGGCGAAGTTGACGAGGGGCGCGGCGTTCGACGCGAGACGTCCGACCGCGTCCGCGGAGCCGAGGATGCGCTCCCGGACGGGGGGACGCCCCTCCCGGCGGACGCGGGCGGCGCGGTCGCGCAGGACGAGCCGCGGAATGTCCACGTCCCACCGGTGCGGCGGGTAATACGGACAGTGCGGAATGCAGAGCTTGCACTCGTAGCAGAGATCGGTGAACGCGTCGAGATCCGGCTTCGGGACCCGGTCGATCTCCCCGTCGACCTCGGAACGGTCGAGAGCCTTGAAGATCGTGTCGAACGACGGGCAGAGGTTGTAGCAGCGCCGGCAGGTGTGGCAGATGTCCATCACCCGCCGGTACTCCTTCTCGAGAGCCGCAGGATCGGCGAAGTCCTTCGCGGCCGGATCGAAGACCACGTCTAGGACCCGAGGGTGTCCAGGCCCTTCTGGAAACGTCCGGCGTGCGACTTCTCGGCGCGCGCCAGCGTCTCGAACCACTCGGCGACCTCGGTGAAGCCCTCTTCGCGCGCGGTGCGCGCGAACCCGGGGTACATCTGGGTGTACTCGTAGGTCTCCCCTTCGACGGCCGATTTCAGGTTCAGTTTCGTGTCGCCGATCGGGAAGTTCGTGGCGGGATCGCCGACCTCCTTCAGGAAATCGAGGTGGCCGAACGCGTGGCCCGTCTCCGCCTCCGACGTGTCGCGGAAGAGGCCGCCGACGTCCGGGAATCCCTCGATGTCGGCGCGCCGCGCGAAATAGAGGTAGCGGCGGTTGGCCTGCGATTCGCCGGCGAAGGCGTGCTTGAGATTTTCGTGGGTGCGGGTGTCTTTCAGGGCGGGCATGATTTCTCCTTTCGAATTCATCTCGCGGGGCGGGAGGCATTCTCCCGCTTCCGCGCGGAAACGCGGGGGGCGTGGGCGCCGGCGGCCCCGGTGCACGCCGGGCAGAGGCCTTCGAGCTCCAGGTGGTGGCCCGTGATCGTGTAGCCGGGCAGGGGAAACGACGCGGCGATGCTCGCGTTCTCCCCCTCGGGCCGCGGCACGTCGCGGATCACGCCGCAGCCGGTGCAGACGAAGTGATGGTGCGCCGACAGGTCGGCGTCCCACCGAGTCGTCTTTCCCCAGGCGTCGATGGCCCGGATCCGGCCTTCGGCGGCGAGCCGCTGGAGATTCCGATAGACGGTTCCGAGGGAGACCCGCGGCATCCGCTCGCGGGCGCGGGCGTAGACCCAGTCCGCCGTCGGGTGCGTCCCGGTGGAAGCGACGATCGTGTAGATCAACGCGCGCTGGCGGGTCTCTCGGGTGCGAACAACGGTCTCCATATCAATAACAATTACTGATACTGATCGATGGCACGGAGATTGTCAAGCGTCCGTCTCCGGCGCGGAGAGAACGTCGACGCCGACCGTGCGCTGACGCGGCCCGTCGAGCTCGAGGAGGAAAACGCCCTGCCAGCGGCCGAGCCGGAGCCGTCCTCCCTCGACGGCGAGAAGCCGCGCATTCCCCACGGCCTCCGACAGAAAATGCGCCGCCGAATTCCCCTCGCCATGATCGAACCGTACCGAAGGGGTCCAGGCGGCGAAGGCGCGTTCGAGATCGCTCCCGACGTCGGGATCCCAGTTCTCGCCGACGGTCAGCGCGGCCGTCGTGTGCGGCACGGACACCGCGACGAAGCCGCTCCGGACGCCGAGCGCCTCGACGGCCTCCTGCACTTCGCCCGTCACGTCGCGCCTCTCGATCCGGCGCGACGTCGAAACCGTGAACGTCTTCCCCTTCACGGTTCGAGTCTAGTCCGATGTCGCCCCTTCGGACGAGCCGCCGGGGGATTCCCGCGGCCGACCGCAAGGACGAACGCGGCCGGATGAGCGAGGCGTCCCGGAAGACGTATTTCGCCGGCTGGGGGCCGCGGTGAAGGCGTGCCGACTCGCGTCCGCCGAGCGGCGGCCGGGGCCCCCGGAACGGCGTGACGGCGCGTCCGGTCGCGCCTCCCTGAGGCATTTTCACCATTCGGGGAAATGCTCCCGCTGATACATTTGCGCGCCATGAGCGATCAGCGATCTGGTGCCCCATGTCGATGACCCTTCCCGAAACAACCCGCCTGGCGCTCGGAATTCCGGGCTTCCGCTTCGAGGATCTCCATTCCCCGGAGAGGCTTCGCGATCTCGACACGGTTTTCGTCGACGAGCTCCGCCGACGGGAGCCGGAGCTGTGCCGCACGCTCGAAGAAGCGCGCCGTCATCCCGACGCCGTCGCCCCCTCGGCCCTCTCCAACCTCCTCGTGGCGCTCGCGCCCCACCTCTCCTCCTTCCTCGCCCGGCTCTTTCCGATCGAGGAGGCATGGACGGCGCAGATGGCCCGCGCGGAAGCCGAATCGGTCCTCGGACGGTTCAAGCGCGATTTCCTCGTCCGCCGGGTGGTGAAGTCGCCGCTCCCCGAAGGTTTTCCCGCGATCGACTTCCCCGCCGCGTCCCGCGCTCTGCGCCATTTCGAGACGACACTCTTCCCGGAGCTGCCCTGGGGCGCCGACGAGGAGATGGCGACGGCGAAGATGGCCGTGGCGCTGCTCGACGCGGAAAGCGAGCACGCCGAGGTCGTCCGCCAGAAGAAACGGGAAGCCGTCTCTCCGGAGACCCGCGAACGGGTCGCCCGTTGGGCGGCGCGCGCCGGCGAAACCGTTCCCGAAACGGACGAGAGAGGATTCGACTTCCTCTCGCGGATGATCAAGTTCCTCGAAAACGCCCTCCACGTGCGGCTCGCCCACCCGGAGGGAAAGCGAGAGATCCGCTCGTGGTCCTCCTTCCGGCTTCCCGAGAAGCTCGATTTCGAAACGCTCGTCGAAACGGTGCGCCCCGACGGCTCCCTGCCGGAGCGGCGCATCGGCCCCCCCGAAAAGCACCGCCGGCGGGATGGATTCAAGCTGACCGATCCGCGGATGACGCCGCGCGGCGTCCAGGCGGAAACCCAGTACTGCCTGATCTGCCACGACCGCGACAAGGACTCCTGCTCGAAGGGCTTCTTCGACGCGAAAACGTCGACGTTCCAGAAGAACCCCCTCGGCGTCGCTCTGACGGGCTGCCCGCTGGACGAGAAGATCTCCGAAATGCACGTGATGCGGCGGCGCGGCGATTCGGTCGCGGCGCTCGCGATCGTCTGCGTGGACAACCCGATGTGCCCGGGCACGGGCCACCGGATCTGCAACGACTGCATGAAGGGGTGCATCTTCCAGAAGCAGTCTCCCGTCGACATCCCCCAGGCCGAGACGGGAATTCTGACCGACGTCCTCGACCTGCCGTACGGCTTCGAGGTCTATTCGCTCCTCACGCGCTGGAACCCGCTGAACATCCGGCGCCCGTATACGCTTCCGTACAACGGCAAGAACGTGCTGATCGTCGGACTCGGGCCCGCGGGATACACGCTCGCCCATTACCTCGCCAACGAAGGATTCGGCGTCGCGGCGATCGACGGGCTGAAGATCGAGCCGATCGACACGGAGCTCGTGCCGGTCGAGAGCTACGCGGCGTTGAAACAGCCGCTCGACGAGCGCCCCCTCGGCGGCTTCGGCGGCGTCTCCGAGTACGGGATCACCGTCCGATGGGACAAGAACTTCCTGCGCGTCATCGCGCTCACGCTCGCCCGCCGCGAGAACTTCCGGATGTTCGGCGGCGTCCGCTTCGGCGGAACCGTGGACGCGGAAGAGGCGTTCGCGATGGGGTTCGACCACGTCGCGGTCGCCGCCGGGGCCGGGCGCCCCACGATCGTCGGAATGACCAACAACATGATCCGCGGGATCCGGCAGGCGTCCGATTTCCTGATGGCGCTCCAGCTCACGGGCGCTTTCAAGAAGAACGGTCTCGCGAACCTGCAGGCGGAGCTCCCCGCGGTCGTCATCGGGGGCGGCCTCACCGCGATCGACACGGCGACCGAACTCCTCGCCTACTACCCGATCGAGGCCGAACGCACGCTCGAGCGCTACGAAAACCTCGTCCTCGAACGCGGAGAGGAGAATCTCCGCGCGATCTTCGACGCCGAAGAGCAGGAGATCCTCGATCGGCTCCTCGCCCACGGCGGAGCGGTCCGCCGCGAGCGGCGGGAGGCGGCGGCGCGCGGCGAGGCGCCGGACTTCGCCCGGCTCTGCCGCCAATGGGGCGGGGTGTCGATCGTCTATCGCCGCACGATGGAGGAATCCCCGGCCTACCGGCTGAACCACGAGGAGATCATCAAGGCGCTCGAGGAGGGGATCTCCTTCGTCGAGACGCTCGACCCGGTCGAGGCGGTCCCGGACGAGTACGGGAAGCTCCGGGCGATGCGGTTCCGGCGGACGTCGGGCGAGCTCGTCGAGCTCCCGGCCAGGAGCTGCCTCGTCGCCGCGGGCACCACCCCGAACATCACGTACGCGAAGGAGAAAACGGGAACGCTGCCGCTCGACGAAAAGCGGCGATTCTTCGCGCCGCACCGGCTGTCGGAGGAGAACGGCAGGAAGTCCCTCGTTCCCTGCCAGCCGCTCGATCCGGGCGGGATCTTCACCGGCCTCGACCACGGCGGGAAGTTCATGACCTATTTCGGCGACAACCACCCGCGGTACAACGGCAACGTGGTGAAGGCGATGGCGTCCGCCCGCGACGGATACCGCTGGATCACCCGCCTCTTCCGCGAGGAAATCGAATCGAACGATCCGGCCGCCCAGTCCGCCCGCAATGCGGAGTGGAAGCGGTTTTCCGGAACCCTCGAACGCGAATGGACCGCCACGGTCGTCCGGGTCGATCGCCTGACCCCGACGATCGTCGAGGTCGTCGTTCGGGCGCCGGCCGCCGCCCGGCGCTTCCATCCGGGACAGTTCTACCGGCTCCAGAATTTCGAGGCGTCCGCGCCTCGCGCGGCCGGCTCTCCCCTTCTGCTCGAACCCCTGGCCCTGACGGGCGCCTGGAAGGACGACTCGGAAGGCCTCCTTTCGATGATCGCGCTCGAGATCGGCGTCTCCTCGCGGCTCTGTGCCGCGCTGAAACCGGGCGAGCGGGTCATCGTCATGGGGCCGACGGGCGCACCGACGGAGATCCCCGAGAAATCCACGGTCATGCTGTGCGGGGGCGGTCTCGGCAACGCCGTGCTCTTCTCGATCGGAAAGGCGTGCCGCGCCGCCGGGAACCGGGTGATCTATTTCGCGGGTTACAAGAAGGGGGAGGACTTCTACAAGCGGGAGGAAATCGAGGCGGCGGCGGACATCGTCGTCTTTTCGGTCGATCGCGGAGAGCCGATCCCGGCCGTCCGGCCGCAGGACCGCTCGTTCGTCGGCAACATCCTCGAGTCGATCACCGCGTACGCCGAAGGGCGTCTCGGCGACCGCCCGATCGATCTCCACGACGTCTCGCGGATCATCGTCATCGGATCCGACCGGATGATGAGCGCGGTCGCGGCGGCCCGCCACAACGCGCTCGCGAAATACCTCTCGCCGAACCACGTCGGGGTCGCGTCCATCAACTCGCCGATGCAGTGCATGATGAAGGAAGTCTGCGCGCAGTGCCTGCAGAAACATCGCGATCCGGTCACCGGCGCCACCAAGGAGATCGTCTTCTCCTGCTTCAACCAGGACCAGCTGATGGACGAGATGGACTGGGGGCACCTGGCGGCCCGGCTGCGGCAGAACACGGTGGCGGAGAAGCTCTCCGGCATGTGGCTCGAGTCGCTTCTGGCGCTCAACCCGATCGCCCGGGTGTAGCGCCGGCGGCGCGGTGATTCATCGAGCCGGACGGGCGCATGCCGCCCGCATCCCGTCGGGCTCGCGTCTCACCGCGTCTTACGACTGCGGCAAAGGCGTACCGCCGATCTGGGACCCTCCGTCTGCGTTCGCGATACGGCTCGACTCAGTTTGCCAGCGGCGTCGAGGCGCGGCCAGACGTGGGCGAGACGCGATCCCGCCGATTGCCGGGCCCGGCGGCGTACGGGGCGAGCGCGACCGGCCGACCGACGTACTTCGGAGGGCGAGGACGTGCGTATGCACGCGATGTGGTCCGCGCTTCCCGGCGGCAGCTTATTTCGCGAAGAGGAAGACCAGATAGGGATTGACGGCCAGCCCCTTCTTGAAGTCCAGGGCCAGCGAGTCGTCCGGGAGGCGGGTGACGGAGAAATGGAGATGGGCGCCGTGAGCGTTGCCGGTCGCGCCGACCTGACCGAGGATCTCCCCCTTCTTCACCTTCATTCCCGCCATCAGGCCGTGGGCGTAATGGGAGAGGTGGCAGTAGTAGAAGAGATACCGGTTCGAGGCGTCGCGGAGGTAGATCGCGTTTCCGCCCCGCTTCTCTCGCCCGATCCGGACGACCTCCCCGTCCGTGACGGCGAGGACCGGCGTTCCCTTCGGGGAGCCGATGTCGAGCGCGAGGTGCTGGTAATGGTGGCGGCGGCCGCCGCGGGGGTTCAGGAAGGAGTCCTGGAGGCGGTCCCGGGTGACCCCCTCGACGGGGATCTCGAGATTCATCGAGAGAAGCTCCTGCAGATACTCGTCTTCCGGCGAAAGCAGGGTTTCCGAGGATTTCGGACGGAACAGCGCCCCGACCTTCTTCATGGCCGAGACGACGCTGTGGAGCGCGCTCTTCTTGGCCAGGTCGCCGGCGGGAACCTCCTCGAGGTCCGTGCCGTCCGCCTCGTCGTCGTCGCACCCGCCGGAGGCGATCTCGTCCTGGGTACAGGGCGCGTCGTCGTCGTGGACGTCCACGACCGCGACCTTCTCGATGATGTCGCTCGTTTCGGTCTTTTCGTCCCTTTGCGCGTTCTCCGCCTTCAGCTCGTCGGCGGGGAGCGGTCCGAACGGCTCCAGCGTCGTGACGCCGTCTTCCGGAATCCGAATTTCCGTTCGGACGTGCGACGCGATGGATTTCCGGTGGCGCGAGCCGGAGGTCCGGCGCGCGAGAGCCGTCGCGGGAAGGATGAGGATCGTGGTGACGCTGAGGGCGAGAACCGTCCGTACGAAGCGCACGGGGCATTATCCCGATCGCCTCGGGCGAAG
>DASTIQ010000326.1 GCA_035717485.1 Thermoanaerobaculia bacterium
CTCGCGGAAGGGTTCTGCTTTCCCCTGGTCGAAGCGATGGCGTCGGGGTTGCCCGCGATCGTCTCCGACATCGCCGTGTGCCGCGAGGTCGCCGCCGGGGCCGCCCGGCTGGTCGATCCTCGGAAGGCTTCGGCGATCGCCGGCGCGGTCTCCGAACTGGCGTCCGACCCCGCTCTCCGCGGAGCGCTGTCCGGCCGCGGGATCGTCCGGGCCCGCGACTTCTCCTGGCGACGCGCCGCGGAAAGGACGTGGAACGTGTACCGGCGAATCCTCGAAAACCGATGAAGCGCAGCCTCGGATCGGACGCCCCGCCGGTGCCGTGCGGGCAGAACGCGAAGCGCTTCCGCGCCGGGACGAAGGCGCCGCGCCGTTTCGCCCGCGAAACCCGGCGCCGGGAGGGTTCGCGAATCGAAAGGAGGGCGCGGCGCTGGCGGCTGCCGGAAGCGCTCGACCGATGAAGACCGCGGTCGTCCATGACTGGTTGACGGGAATGCGCGGGGGCGAATCCGTGCTGGAGGAGATCCTCGGCCTCGTTCCCGATCCGACCGTGTTCACGCTCTTCCACTTTCCGGGAAGCGTTTCCGCCAGGATCGAAGCCTTCCCGATCGTGACGTCGTTCCTGCAGCGCCTCGCGACGCCCCGCGCCTATCGGAGCCTCCTCCCCTTTTTCCCGGCGGCCGTCGAATCCTTCGACCTCTCCGGGTTCGACCTCGTCGTTTCTTCCTCGCATTGCGTGGCAAAAGGGGCGATCGCGCGGGAGGGGGCGAGACACCTCTGCTACTGCCACACGCCGGTGCGGTACGCCTACGGCCAGTTCGACGCGTACTTCCCGCGCCGCTCGACGCGCGCGTACGCGTTGAAGAAACTCTTCGTCGGCCGCCTTCGCCGGTGGGATCGCCGGACCGCGGGGCGCCCGGATCGCGTGCTCGCCAACTCGAGCGCGGTCGCCGCGCGCGTCCACGACGTCTGGAATCGCGACGCGGCCGTCGTCTTTCCGCCCGTGGACGTCGACTTCTTCACTCCCGGGACCGGCCCCGCGGAGGACTACGCGCTGTGCGTCGGGGCGCTCGTCCCGTACAAGAAGTTCGACGTGGCGATCGAATGGGCGCGGCGAACGGGGCGGGCGCTGCGGATCGTCGGGGCCGGGCCGGAGGAAAAACGCCTCCGCGAAAACTGCCCCGCCTCCGTTTCATTCGAGAGCGGGCTTTCCCGGGAGACCCTGCGGGAGCGATATCGGCGATGTGCGTTCTTTCTGCAACCGGGCGAAGAGGACTTCGGCATCGCCTCCGTCGAGGCGCAGGCGTGCGGCCGGCCCGTCGTCGCGCTCGGCCGCGGCGGCGCTCTCGACGTCGTCACCGGTCCCGCCTCCGGCGCGACGTTCCCCGAGCCCGTAATGGAACACGTCGTGCATGCGATTGACTCCCTTTCCCGTGTGGGCTTTAATGCCGGGGCCGCGGTCGCGAACGCGCGGCGGTTTTCCCGGGAGCGATTTCGGGCGGACTTCAGCCGGGAAGTGCAGAACCTGACGGAATGATCAAACAGTACGTGCGGCGGCAGGCATCGATCCTGATCGCGGCGGACGTCGGCGCGACGCTCCTCGCGCTCGTCGCCGCGTGGTTCCTCCGTTTCCGTCTCGGCGTCATTCCGGTCACGAAGGGCGTCCCGGGAGCCGAACCGTACTGGCGGCTGGCTCCGATCCTCGCGTTCCTCTGGCCGGTCGTCTATTCCTTCCACGGACTCTACCGTCCGCGGCGCGGACGCTCCCGGTCGGAAGAGGCGTTCGTCATCTTCACCGCGACGGCCCTCGCCGTCGTGCTGCTCGCCGGCATCGCGACGTTCTACCGTTCCTTCTCCTACTCGCGCCTCGTCCTCGTCATCTTCTTTGGCTGCGACGTGCCGTTCGTCGTCGCCGCCCGACTCCTCGTCCGGTCGCGCTGGGAAGCGAAGTGGCGAAACGGCATCGGGGTGAAAAGGGCGGTGGTCGTCGGGGCCGGACGCCTCGGCAAGTCGGTCGTCGACCGGCTCGTCGATCACCCGGAGACGGGAATGCGCGCGTGCGCGCTGCTCGACGACGATCCGTCGACGCACGGCGGCGATTACCGCGGCGTTCCCATCGCCGGCCCGACCACCGCCGCGGCGGCCTGGCTCGCGGCGGGGCGAGCGGAGACCGTCTTCCTCGCGCTCCCCCTCGAAGCGCACCGGCGGACGCTCGAGATCGTCGCGGCCGCCGCCCGCGCGGGAGGTGAAGTCCGCGTCGTTCCCGATCTCCTCCAGCACATCACGTTCCGGGCGGGGCTCGAGGACTGGGGCGGGCTGCCCGTCGTGCATCTGACCGAAACTCCGGTTTCCGGGTGGTCGGGCCTGGTCAAGCGCGCCCTCGACCTCACGCTCTCGTTCGGGGGCCTCCTCGTCCTCCTCCCCTTCTTCCTCGTGATCGCCGTGATCATCACGCTCACGGACGGCGGACCCGTCCTCTATTCCCAGGAGCGGATGGGCCTCGACGGGCGGCCGTTCCGGATGTGGAAATTCCGCACGATGCGCGTCGACGCGGAAGAGGAGACCGGAGCGGTCTGGGCGACTCCGGACGATCCCCGGCGCACGACGATCGGCCGATTCCTGCGGCAGTGGTCCTTCGACGAGCTTCCCCAGCTCTACAACGTGCTCCGCGGGGAGATGTCGCTCGTGGGTCCGCGTCCGGAACGTCCCGAGTTCGTCGCGGAGTTCAAGGAGAAGTTCCCCCAGTACATGCTGCGCCACCGGGTGCGATCCGGAATGACCGGGTGGGCGCAGGTGCATGGCTGGCGGGGAAACACGAGTCTCGCCAAGCGCATCGAGTACGACCTCTTCTACATCGAGAACTGGTCGCTCGCCCTCGACGTGCGGATCCTGTGGATGACGCTGGTGAAGGATCTCCGCGCCAACGCGCATTAGATTCGATAGCCGGCGCGGACATCGACCCGGCCGGGCGCGTGCCGCCCGCGAGCCCCTGCGGGACATGCCGGATCGCCAGCGGCTGGCAGAGTGTCACTCACGCTGTCTCTCTCGTTGACAGGTCGCGGCAACCGGCGCAGGATTTCACCTGAAAAGCGAAACCCACGTGTTTCGTGAAGGAGAAGACCTGGCCGCCGGACCGGCTGAGTGCGCAGCGTCGGCAGAAAGCCTGCCGCCGAAATGACCAACTCGCCGACGGAACCAACGATGAGGCGCGGCGAGGCGCGAGCCCGGCGGGATGCGGGGCGCCGGCGGGCGGCGAAGGCGTACCGAAAGCCGTACGTCGAGCCGCCGGTCGACGACACGCGCCCGCCCGGCTCGATGCATCGCCGCGCCGGCTAAAAGAAAGGAGTGCCGTCCGTCGGCGGCTGCGCCACTCCCATCAGCTTCAGAACCGACGGATCCACGTCGATGATCGACGGAATTCGTGTATTGTTGAGCTTCTCCGTCGAGAAGAAGATGCCCCGGACGAGCTGCGGATCGACCGAGCAGTGGTCGCCGCTCCAGACGTCGGTGTTGTCCTCGAACAGGTTCTCCGTCGGCACCCCGAGCGAGGACTGCCAGGAGACGCGGAACCCCGCGGTGTTCAGGACGAAGAGGTCCGGGATGAGGTTCGGGTCGAACTTCCGGTAGGCCTCCTCGCGGCGGATGACGCGCGAGACCGCCTTCTGCCCGTTCTTCGCGTCGGTCAGCGTCAGGAGCCGGGCGATCAGCTCCGACCGCACCTTCTCGTACTCCGCTCCCGGCGCGACGATGCCTTCCTTCTCGCGCCCCGCGACGTTGATGTAGATCTCTCCGAGGCCCATCGCGTACGCCTTCGATTTGGACCAGTCGACGCTGTCCCAGAAGGTGCCGTGCGAGAAGAGCTCGTCCAGGTTCTTCCGCTGCGCCTCGCCCTTCAGCGCGAGATACCCGTTCTGCACGAGCCACGTGTCGTAGTTGACGGAGCGCCGCCACGTCGCGAAGCCGTGGTCCGAGAGCACGATCAGCACGTCCGACGGCGAGAGCTTCGCGCGTGCCTGCCCGACGATCGCGTCCATCGTGTCGTACGCCTTCTCGACCGCGTCGCCGTAGATCCTCGCGAGGGCGGCGTTGTACGCGGGATGCTGGGGGTCCCGGAACCTCCAGAAGACGTGGCTCACGCGGTCGGGGAACTCGAAGTACTGGACCGCGCAGTCGACTGATTTGTCGGCGAGCAGCGTGTCCAGGATCTTCCGCTCGGCGACGACCGTCGCGTCCACGTCCTGGAGAAATGTGGGCTCGTCGATCGTCCCCGACTGGATCGACCACGTGTCGATCGCCCATCCCATCGTCTTGAAGAGTCCCACCTGGGCCGCGAGGTCCCGCGCGAAGGACGCCGGGGTGGAGAGGGAGAACCCCGGCGGCAGGTGCCGGGGGTCGAAGTTGACGGGAGAGAGATAGAGGCCGATCTCCGGCGTCGCCGAAACGAGCTTGAACTTCGCCATCCCGTGGACGGTGACGAGGGGGTTCGCGGGAAAGGCGAGCGGCACCCAGTCGCTCCACTGCCCGACCGCGAGGTGAATCCGGGAGCCGGAGGTCGCGATCGACAGCCCCTTCTTGTCGGCGTCGACGGCGAGGGTCATCTTCGCGTCGAGCCACCCCTCGGGATTGCCGAAATACTTCGCGGGAGGTCCCGTGATCTTCGTCGCGATCGAGCCCTCGTTCGCGTCGAGTCTGACGAGCTCGATCGAGAAGTCGTTGCCTCCCTTCGGCGCGAAGAACGGATCGGACGTGTAGAAGGACGGCCGCCCGATGCGCCCGGAGAGATCGGGCACGCCGAGACCCGCGACGAGCCTGCCGTCGAACGCGTCGGGCGGAAACGTGACCGGCATCCGGATGACCACCGCCTTCTTCCCCGCCGCGCCGAGAGCCTGCCAGAGGGTCGTGCCCTGCCGGTTGTTGATCGCCGTGGGCTGCTTCTCCGGGAGATCGCGGCGGACGGTCACGAACGCGAACGCGGCGGCCGCGACTCCCGCCGCGAGAAAAACCGCGCGCCCCCAGCGGCGAACGAAGAGCTGCGGAAAGAGGCCCAGGAGGAGGAGCACGGCCGCGCCGAAGACGGCCGGGTTCGCCGCGCCGAAGAGGAAGGGTCTCTCTCCCTCCTCCGCGATCGCGAACGTGGGCGTGAGCGTCTTCGGGTCGCGCTTGAGGAAGTCGAAGATGCGCGTGCTGCCCGGATCGAGGCCGGTCGAGAAGGAAGCCCACGAAACCGGCGTCTGCGCGGGAACCGGCGGCAGGAGCGGGGTGAAGCCGCCCTGCTTCTCGACGGCGGCGAGGTTCGGGAGCCGGCCCGCCGCGATCTGCTTCTCGACGATCCCCGCGTCCACCCCGTCGAAGCCGAGGATCACGACGCGGCGCTTCGGCCCCTGCGCCCGGACCGGGAGCGCGGACGCGAGCGCACACACGAATCCGACGACCGCGGCCGGCAGACGTTTCACGATGCGCGATCCTAGCAAAACGAGCCGCTCCGTGCCGCCTCGCCCTTTCCGACCCGGCGACTGAAGGCTTCCACGGCGATACACTTTCGCGCATGGAATCCCTCGACGCACTCTCGGACCGGATCCGGGCGTCCCTCGAACCCGACGTGCGCCGCCATTTCTCGCCCGAGTTCATCATCTGCAGCGAATATTTCGACCGCTTCACCGTCGAGACGGCGGGGCGCGCTCTCGACCGCCTCGACCTGCTCGGCGAATTCCGGACCCCGACGACGCCGCGGGAAGCGATCGCGCGCCGGGGCTACGCCGAACGCGCGGAGACGGCGCTTCGCTGGATGCTCGAGAAGCTCGCCGAGGAGGGCTTCTTCGAAGCCGGCGAAGGCGGCCGCTTCGTCGCCCGGGTTCCGCTCCCGCCCGCGGAGAGCGGGGCGAAGGAGAAAGCCCTCGCCGTCTCTCCCGGATGCGCTCCCGGATTCACGGTCGTCGAGGCGCTCTCCGAAAGCATCGAGGACTTCTTCGCCGGGCGAAAGAGCGGCGAGGAGATCCTCTTCGCTCCCTCGAGGCTCTCGCTCTGGTTCGATTACTTCAACAACGACAATCTCCTGTATGCGGTGAACAACCGCCTCGGGGCGGAGGCCGCGGCGCGGGCCCTGCCGAGCACGCGGCCGGCGGCGGTCCTGGAGCTCGGCGGCGGCGCGGGCTCCGCGGCCCACGCGCTCCTCGAGCACCTCGCGGCCGAAGGACGACTGGGAAACGTCGCGAGGTACCTCTTCACCGAACCGGTCCCCGCGTTCCTGCGGCGGGGCGAGCGGTCGCTGAAGGCGCGATTCCCCGAGGTGCCCCTCGAGTGCCGGAAGCTCGACATGAACCTGTCTCTCGTCGAGCAGGGGATCGCGCCGGGCTCGATCGATCTCGTCTACGCCGTCAACACGATCCACGTCGCTCGCGACCTGCGGAAGACGCTCGCCGCGATCCGCGAGGTCGTCGCCCCGGGGGGGGCGGTCGTCTTCTCCGAATGCGTCCGACCGCGCGCCGGGCAGCCGATCTACATCGAGTTCATCTTCAATTTCCTCGAGAACTTCGTCAACGTCGTGACCGATCCGGAAATCCGCCCCACGCACGGTTTTCTCACGCCGGACAACTGGCGGGCGGCCCTTCGCTCCGCGGGTTTCGAGAAGACGGAGCTCCTTCCCGACGTGGACGCGCTCGCGCGCGAATATCCTTCGTTCTTCGTCGGCGCGATCACCGCCCGGCGGCCGATCGCGGGTTGAGAGCCGGCGTCAGCGCGGGTCGGGCGCGGCGACGCCCCGCGACGCGCGACGCGGCGGACTCGTCGCGGCCGCGCCGGGAGGCTGCTTCCGGCTCGGGTCGTCCCAGAACGGATAGAAGCAGTACCACTGCGTGGGATACCGGCGGACGTATCTCTCGAGGATCGCGACGAAGCGCGCGACGTTCGCCCGGAGGTCCGTCTCGTGCTCCCCGCCGCGGGCGATCGGAAGCGGGTCCTCGATGACGATGCGATAACGGTCCCCCTCGCGGAGGATGAAGGACGGGAGCATCGGCGCGCCGGAGACCATCGCCGCCGCGAAGGGCCCCCGCGGGAAATAGGCGGGCTTCCCGAAGAATTCGACGGCGATTCCCGTGTTGTTGAAATCGCGGTCGCACTGGATGCCGAGGATTCCTCCCCGGGCGAGGGCCTGCACGACGGCGATCCCGGAAAAGTAGGAGTCGCCGACGGGGATCTCGCCGACTCCCCAGCGGCGGTGCATGCCGCTCCGGAAGCGCTCGACGATCGGGAACCGGTCGGGTTTCAGGACCACCTGGATCGGGTGATCGAGTCCGCCGAGGAGCATTCCTCCGAGATACCAGTTGCCGAGATGGGCGGTGGCGAGCAGGACGCCCCGACCCTCGCGCTCCGCCGCGACGATCTTGTCGTACCCCTCGATCTCGGCGACGAGAGCCTGCGCCTCGGCGAACGGGCGCTGCGCGAAATAGAAGAAGTCGATCCAGTGGTACGAGTGCTGGTCGATCATCTCGCGGGCGGCGGCGGCGACGCGCGGCGACTCGGCCGGCTCCCCGAGGATCCGGGAGAAGTTCCCCCGGATCGCGGCGAGGTACTTCGGGCGGAGAGCGAAGAAGCGTCCCACGGTCTGCCGGGCGATCGCCGCGAGAGCGGGCCGCGAGAGATAGCGGGTCATCGCCCGGAAGAGCGGAAACCACAACGCGAACGACGCGGAGTAGACCGCGTTCACCGCCCGGTTCCGGGTCGCCATCTTGTCCTGCATTACGTCACGGTCGACGGAATTGCGGGTTTCGATCGCCCGATCCGAATCCCGGGGCGACGACGGGAATTCCCGGATCTCGGATGACTCCGGCCACGATCGACGCTCCGGTCGTCTTCCGGCGTATTCACGTCCGGGACAGGACCCGCGGCCCGCTCGCCGTCACCAGCACGTCGTCTTCGATCCGGACGCCGATCCCCCGGTAAGCCGGCGGCGCGGGAACGTCGGCGCGGAAGTACAGACCCGGCTCGACGGTGAGGACCATCCCGGGCTCGAGCACCCGAGGAGCGCCGCCGGCCCGGGCGGGAGCCGGGTCGTGCACGTCGAGTCCCAGCCAATGGCTCGTCCGGTGGAGCGTGTAGGGCTTCTGGCGTCCTTCCTCCAGGACGCGACTCCCGGGCCCTTCCAGGACCCCCATCGCGACCAGGCCGTCGGCGAGGACCCTCTGGGCGGTGTCATGGACGTCGTCGAACGTCGACCCCGGAACGCACCGCGCGATCGCCGCCTCCTGCGCCGCCGCGACCACGTCGAGCACGCTCCGCTGCGCGGCGTTGCCTCTGCCGGATGCCGGGACGGTCCGCGTGACGTCGGCGCAATACCCCTCGAATTCCGCGCCCGCGTCGATCAGGACGAGGTCGTCCCCGCCGATCGTCGCGTCGTTGCGAACGTAGTGCAGCGTGGCCGCGTTCCGGCCCGACCCGACGATCGAGGGATAGGCGGGGCCCGCCGCGCCGCGCCGGCGGAACTCGTACTCGACCGCCGCTTCGACCTCCCATTCGCCGACGCCGGGACGGACGACCCCGGCGGCGCGAGCGTGCGCCGCCGCGGTGATCGCGGCCGCCGCCTCGAGCGCCCGGATCTCGCTCTCCTCCTTGCGGAGGCGCATTTCCGCCAGCAGGGCGGCCGGATCGACGAGCTCCGGGTTCGGGCCGCGTTTGCGAAGCCCGGGTAGCTTCGCCCACCACGCATCGATCCGCGGATCGCGTCCGAGGGGCAGCGCCAGCCGGTCGGCGCCCGCGAGCGTGTCCGAGAGGAAGTCGTCGAGACGATCGAGAGGCCAGGCGGTCGCGCCGTACGCCTTCGCTCCCTCGACTCCTTCGCGATCCCCCTCCCACGCCTCGCGCTCCGGATCGCGCGGGAGGACGAAGAGGTGGAACCGCGGACCGTCCAGAACGGCGACCGCGTCGGGCTCGGAAAACCCGGTCAGGTAGAGGAAATCGGAATCCTGCCGGAATCGATGCGCGGTGTCGCGCGAGCGGTACGCGACGCGCGCGGCGGGCACGACCGCCGGAGTCCCGGCGAGAAGCTCGGCGAAACGGGCGCGCCGTCCGGCATGATCGTGGGTGATCGGTCTCACGAGCCGGCCATCATACAATCGCGCGCGTGCGTCTCGATCAGCGAATCGCTCGCGAGCACGCGCTCTCGCGCCGCAAGGCGCGCGATTACGTGGAGACGGGCCGCGTCGACGTCGCCGGCGCGGTCTGCCGCGAGCCGGGGCGCGAGGTCGGCGACGACGCGCGCGTGGCGCTCGACGTCAACCGACCGGCCGTCGGAAACGTTCGCACGAAGCTCCTCGTCCTCCGGGAGGATCCTTCGCTCGTCGTCGTCGACAAGCCCGCGGGCCTTCTCACGCTCGCGACGGAAGCGCGCGAGAAGGACACGCTTCTCGCCCGGGTGAACGCGTACCTCCAGCACCGGTATCGGCGGCGGCCGTACGTCGGCGTCGTCCATCGGCTCGACAAGGACACCTCGGGCGCGATCGTGTTCGCCCGCTCCCGGGAGGCGCTGCGCGCTCTCCAGGAGCTCTTCCGCCGCCACGACATCGAGCGCGAGTACGTGGCGATCGTCGAAGGGAACGTCTCCCGCGACTCCGGGACGATCGGATTCGATCTGGTCCGCGACGGGGGCGACCGTCGCCGCGGGACGGCCCGCCCGGGGGAAGAAGGCCGGCGTGCCGTCACGCATTACCGCGTTCTCCGGCGCATGCCGGCGGCCACGCTCGTCGCGCTCCGACTGGAAACCGGACGGACGCACCAGATTCGCGTCCACCTCGCCGCGATCGGACATCCCGTCGTCGGCGATTCGGTCTACCGGCCGCGGCATCTCTCCGGTCCGCCGATCGAGGCGGCGCGGCAAATGCTCCACGCCCGGACACTCGGATTCCGCCATCCCGACAGCGGGGAACGCGTGATCGTTTCGAGCGAGCCTCCCGCGGATTTCCAGGAATGCGTGGCGAAGGTCGGACGCCTTCCGGCACCCGCGGCATCCCGCTCGACGGACCCTCGGGGGCGGGAGCGGCCCCGGCACGAAGGGAAAGCGATCGAATCGACCGAACGCGCCGGCGCCCGCCGCTCGCCCTCGTCCGCCTCGAGGCATCCCCCTTCGCCCGGGCTCCGGCGCGATCCGCCTTTCCCGGCGGGCGCGAAACGGATCGTGACCCGCCGTCGAAATCCGCCGACGCCCGGGAGCGCGAAGGAGGATCGTCGCGGCCGCGATCTCGTGGCACAATCGCGGGCGGAGGTAGATCATGTCGGAATCGACCCCAGCGGCTCACGAAGCCGCCCCGCGCGCAAGAACCCGCACGGCGGCTCGCCGCAAGGCGGGCCCGAGAAAAAAAACGGCTTCCCGCCGAAAGTCCGCCCCGGGCGGTCTCCCGGCCCTCCTGAACCGGCTCTCCGCGCAGGCGTCGAAGGCCGGCGCCGCCATCGCCGCCGGCGCGACCGGTAGCAAGGAATCCGCGCGCGCCGCCCTCGCGAAGGCGCGCGGCGCCTCGCAGCAGGCCGTTCGCACCTCGGTCCGCGAATGGAAGAAGCTCGACACCCCCCGAAAGGTGGAGTTCGTCGCGACGCTCCTCGCCGCCCTCGCCGCCGCCTCGGGCACGGTCGCGGCCGCGCGGAAAAGGAAGTAGTCGCGGGCGGCGCCGTCACGGGTTGGCGGGTCGACGACTCGCGAGTCACGAGTCACCGGGATGACGGAGCTCGCCACTTTCCGACCGACTCGCGACTTTCCGACGCGCGACTCGAGACCGGGCGGCGCGTCGCCCGCGCCGCTCCCTACCGCGCGGCCGCGACGAGCTTCAGGAACTGGTCGGCCGTCCTCCGGCCCGCGGCGCTGGCCGCCGCTTTTCCGTCGGCGCGATAGACGATCGTGTGCGGCAGCTCTCCCTCCCACTTCGGATCCACCGCGTCGATGAACCGCTGCGGATCCTCCGACGACTCGATGAAGCAGCGGAACGGGCTCGCGATCCCGTCGAGCACGGCGGGGACGACGGTGTCCTTGAGTTTCAGGGAATCGGCGGAGACGAGCACGACGTCGAACGAACCCTTCCCCTGCCGCCAGGCGCGAGCGAGCGAGGGCAGTTCCTCGCGGCAGGGCTCGCACCAGGTCGCCCAGAAGTTGACGACCAGGGGCTTGCCGCGATGCGGCGCGACGACCTCGGCGCGATAACGCTCGGGGGAGACGGGAACGATCGCCCGGGCCGGGTGGGCCGGAACGCCCGCCGCCGCGGCGGCGAGAACGAGCGCGCCGATCATCCGCGCTTGATGCTGCAGCCGAAGGCCTTGGTCGCCGCCACGGGGACCCCCCGGCCGGCGAGCAGGGCATCCAGCGCGTTCCGGAGATCCGGCGATCGAACGCCCGCCGGATCGTCGCGGTTCTCGTCGATGCGGCCGTGATACCGGACGACCCCCTCGCGGTCGACGACGAAGATCTCCGGCGTGTGCTCGGCGCCGTACGCGTCGGCCGTTCGGCTCCGCTCGTCCTTCGCGACCGGGAAGGTGAAGCCGTGCTGTCGCGCGTGCGCGACGATCTCGGGAACCGGCTCGTCGACGTTGCTGTTCACCCCGATGAACCGGACGCCTCGCGGCGCGTACGCCTTCTCGAGCGCTTCCATCCGGTCGTCGTAGGCGTTCGAGACGGGACAACGCGTCGAGATGAACATCACGACCGTCGCCGCATGCGCCGCCCGTTCCCGCGCGAGCGAGATCGCCCCGGACCCGTCCGCGACCGGCAGCGAGAACTCGGGGGCCCGGTCGCCGGGAGAGAGGGCATGGAGCGTTTCCGCGGGTGCGAGCAGTGCGGACGCGGCCAGGAGAAGGGACCCGAGCGGCTTGTTCATCGATCGCCTCCCGCGAGCCCGAGGCTCGCCGGGGTTTCAAACACCGCCGGCGGGGATGGAATTCCGGCGGGGCGAAGCGGAAACCGGCGGGAACCGGCGGGAGAGCCAGGCTTCCAATTCCTCCGGATGGAAGCCGAACGGTCCCGTCTTCCCCTTGTAGGCGACGCGTCCGCGTTCGTCGACGACGTAGATCCGCTCGGGCCACCCCGCATAGAGCGCGTCGGCCCGATTGTCCATCGCATCGACGGCGAGGGGAATCCGGTAATGGAATCGGGTCGTGAAGTCGGAGGCGATCGCGATCCTCTGGGCGAGGGTGCGGGGCTGCGGGTAGCAGATTCCCTGGTCGTCGTTGACCTTCATCTTCCACTCGTCGGTGGGATGCGCCTCGCGGATGTAGACGGTGAGGAACTCGGCACGGTCCCGGTAGCGGTCGTAGATCCCCTCGAGCCGCGCGACCGAGCGGCGGAACGGAGGTCAGGTGAAGCTTCCGAAAATGAGGACGAGCGGACGAGGCCCGATCCGCCGCGCGATCCGCACCATTTCCGGCCCGGCGACGGCGTGCAGGGCGACGTCGGGCGCCGCGCTCCCGACGCGAAGGGCCCCCTCGCGGCGGGTGTCCCAGCGCAGCATCCCGATGACGTTCGACGGCCCGATCTTCGCGACGGCGAGCGCCGCGGCCGCGACCACGAGGGCGGCAACGAGGAGCAATGCCCGGCGGAGCGTCATGCCCGGAATTCTACTCTCCCCTCCTTCCGCCGATCGACTCTCCGGAGCGGCGTGGCAGCCGGCTTGCTGCGACGTCCGGGAGGCGGGGCACGGTCGTTCCGCCGGCATCCGACGAAGGGGGTTTCGATGGCGAAGAAGATCGACGGAATGAGGGTCGCGATCCTCGCGACCGAGGGTTTCGAACAGTCGGAGCTCCTCGAGCCGAAGAAAGCGCTCGAGAAGGAGGGGGCGGTCGCCGAGGTCGTTTCTCCGAAAGCAGGAAAGATTCGCGGATGGGAAGGGGGCGACTGGGGGAAGGAAGTGGACGTCGACGTCCTGCTCGAAGAGGCGGACCCGTCCCGCTACGAGGCGCTCGTTCTGCCCGGCGGGGTCATGAACCCCGACAAGCTCCGGATGAACCCGCGCGCGGTCGCGTTCGTGAAGAGCTTCGTCGAGTCGGGAAAACCGATCGCCGCGATCTGCCACGGCCCGTGGACCCTGATCGAGGCGGGCGCCGCGCGCGGTCGCCGCATGACCTCGTGGCCTTCCCTGCAGACCGATCTGCGGAACGCGGGAGCGCAATGGGTCGACGAGGAGGCGGTGGTGGACGACGGCATCGTCACGAGCCGCAAGCCCGCCGACCTTCCGGCTTTCCACCGGAAGATGCTCGAGGAGTTCGAGGAACGGCGCCACGCGCGCGCGGGAGCGGAGACCGCCCGCACCCGGGCATAACTCTTGCTCCCCTGGTGGCGCCAGAGAGGGAGGTTTCCATGCTGCTGACCATCGCCATCATCCTGTTCATCGCCTGGATCCTGGGGTTCTTCGCGTTCCACGTCACCGCCGGGTTCATTCATCTCCTGATCGTGTTCGCGGTGATCGCGTTCGTCGTCCATCTCTTCACCGGCCGCCGGTCCGTCGTCTGAGTCCGGGGGAAGATCCGTGGGGGAGGCCGCTCCGGCGGCCTCCTTTTTTTTGCGCCCCGGCTGCCGGATGATCGCCGCGTGAAGCTCACCTTCTTCGGGTCGAGAGGGTACGTCGAAGAATCCTCTCCGACCCACGCGGGCCACTCCGCCTTCACCGTCGAGACCGCCGGATTCCGCCTCCTGTGCGACTTCGGGGAGAACCGCCGCGGCCTCCTCGGGCGCATCGATCCCGACGCGATCGTCGTGTCTCACGCCCATCCCGACCATGCGTGGGGCCTCGCCGAAGGAGCCTCGGCGCCCGTCTACGCCTCCCGAACAACCCACGACATCATCCGCGACCTCCCGATCCGGGAACGCGTCGTCGTCGCCCCGGGCCGGCGCCGCCGGGTGGGACCCTTTTCGGTCACCCTTTTTCCGGTCGCCCACTCGGTGCGTTGTCCGGGCACGGCGATCCGGCTCGAAGCCGAAGCTCGGACGCTTCTTTACTCCGGAGACGTCGTGAGCTTTCCCGAGCCGGACCGCGCTTTCGCCCGCGTCGGAATCTACGTCGGCGACGGATCGACGCTCACCGGCTCGCTCGTCCGGCGGCATTCGAGCGGAGTCCTGATCGGGCACACGACCGTCCGCGCGCAGCTCGGATGGCTCGGCCGCTATGCCGTGCGCCGCGGCATCTTCGCGCATTTCGGCAAGGGCCCGATCGAGATGGGGGACGAGGCGCTCCGCGCGCGCGTCGCCGACCTCGCTTCCGAGAAGGCGCCCGGATGTCAGGTCGAGATCGCGACGGACGGAAGCTCCTTCGACGTTTAGCGTCCCGACCCGAAATGGCTTTCGCGTCGCGGGCTCGATGCTCGCCGGCATCGGCCCCCGCGACCGACCCGTCCGCGCCCGCGCTAGAGCAATAAGGAGGCGGAGCGGGACTCGAGCCGAACCTGCTTCATCGTGCACTGCTTCGGCGCCTTGTCGGGTCTCCACCGAAGCAGCTTCGTGCCGTGGCGGAACCGGCCTCCCGAAAACGCGTCGTACCGGACCTCGACGACCAGTTTCGGCTGGAGCGGTTTCCAGTCCGCGCTCCGCTCCGTGCTCCATCGGCTCGGACCTCCGGGCGCGCGCCCGGTGAATCCGGGAGGCCGGACGAGCCTCTCGAGGAGCTTCGTGAGATCGGCCCGGTCCCCTTTCAGGCCGGAGGTGAATCCGACGTGGTGGAGCTTTCCATCGTCGTCATAGAGCCCGAGCAGCAGCGATCCCACCTCGCGCCCCTTCGAAGCGTAGCGGAACCCGCCGACGACGCAGTCGGCGGTCCGAAGGCTCTTGATCTTCTGCATGCCGCTCCGCTCCCCCGAGCGGTATTCGACGTCGATCGCCTTCGCGACGACGCCGTCGAGCCCGCCTCCGACCATCCGGAACCATTCCTTCGCCCGCTTCGCGTCCCGCGTCGCGGGAGACAGGAAAAGTCCTTTCCCTCGCCGGAAATTCTTCTTCGCGAACGATTCGAGGCGGCGCCGCCGATCCTTCAGCGGCCGGTCGACGAGCGAGGCGCCGTCCTCCCCGACGAGGAGGTCGAAGACGATCAGCGCCGCGGGCGTCTCTTTCGCGAGCCGGCGGATACGGCTCTCGGCGGGGTGGATCCGGAGGAGCAGGTCGTCGAACGAGAGCCCGTCTCCCGCGGGGATCACGATCTCTCCGTCGAGCACGAACTTGCCGGGGGAGAGGGCGAGGAGCGCCCCCTCCACCTCCGGAAAATACCGGCCCAGCGGCTGCCCGCTCTTCGACTGCAGATCGAGCTTCTTCCCGTCGCGGAAGGCGAGGCAGCGGAACCCGTCCCACTTCGGCTCGTACTGCCAACCCTCCCCTTCCGGGATCCCGTCGACGAGGAGGGCTTCCATCGGCGGGTACGGAGGGCGAATCGGAAGCGTCACAGGTACTCCTCCAGCCGGAACCGCCCCTTCTTCGCGAGGAGCGGCGCCCAGAGATCGCCCGTCCCGCGTACGCGGGCGACGACGTTGTCGATGCGGAAGTCCTCGATCGCGATGCCCCTCTCGACCTCCTCCCACGTCACCGGCGTCGAGACCGCCGCCCTCGGGGTCGGGCGGACGGAGTAGATGGAGGCCAGCGTACGGCCCCACGCGTTCTGGTTGTAGTCGACGAGGACGCGCCGAGCCGGGCGTTTCGCGATCCGGTATTCGGCGGTCGCGAGCTTCGGATGCCGGGCCGCGATCTCCTGCGCGAACCGTTTCGCGAACCCCCAGACCTCCTTCTGGGTCGGCCCCCGCACGATCGGCACGTACACGTGGATGCCCCGCGACCCCGTGGTCTTCGCCAGTGCCGGCATCCGCAGAGCCGTGAGGGCGGCGTCGACCGCGCGCGCGGTTTCGCGCACCTGCGAGAAGGAGCCTCCCTTGACCGGATCCAGGTCGAAGTGGACGTAGTCGGGCCGATTCACGTCGTCGCACCGCGCGTACCAGGGATTCAGGTCGATGCAGCCGAGGTTGATCACCCAGAGGAGCGAGGCGAGATCGTCGACCACGGGGAAATCGATCACGTTTCCCGAGGCATGCTCGATCGCGCACGTCCGGATCCAATCGGGCCGCGGCGACGGCGCCCGCTTCATGAAGAAGAACTCGCCGCCCGCGCCGTGCGGATACCGCTTCATGACCATCGCGCGGTCCGCGACGTGCGGGAGGAGCCAGGGGGAGATCGCGGCGTAATAGCGGAGGAGGTCTCCTTTCGTCACGCCGAACTCGGGCCAGAAGACCTTCCGGAGGTTCGTGAGCTTGACGCGGCGGCGGCCGATCGCGATCTCCGCCTCGTCGCGGTCCGCGGGGATCTCGGGAAGGGCCGGCCGTTTCACGGCCGGTCTCCGCGCGCCGGCCGGGAGAGCGGGGCGAGGCGCGGCGGACGGGGGCCGTGACGGGCTCCGGCCGCGATGCCGACGTACCCGAGTTCGCGCCCCTCGCGCGCGCTCCGCAGGAGGAGGCCGCCGCGGCTCATGTCGCCCCGGCCGACGAAGTCTCCCGGGAACCGGAGCCGCTCGCCGAAGACTTTCCCGAGCAGGTCCACGTACTTCCCGGTCGCGATGCTGCCCAGGAGAACGATGTCCGTGTCCGGTCCGACGCGCTGCGCGAGCTCGCGAGCATGGCGCACGAGCGGCCGCCGGTAGCGGGGCTCGCCGGAGTCGATCGGCACGCGCGCGAAACGCCTCAGCCGGGCGAGCGTGATCGGCTCC
>DASTIQ010000327.1 GCA_035717485.1 Thermoanaerobaculia bacterium
GGCACCTCTTCAGCGAAGCCGTTCCCGCCGGACGGATCGACGAGCTGATCCGGGGCGGAAACCTCTACCCGGCGCCGCCCGGCTGAGATCGGGGATGGGCCGCCCGTTCCCCCCGCGCGAGCGCGATCGCGTGGGGCAGGAGGGGCGCGACCGCGAGGAAGCACTCCACGGCGCCGCGGGGGGATCCCGGGAGCGCGATGCAGAGGGCCGAGCCCGCGATGCCGGCGACCTGCCGGGAGAGATACGCGGCCGGAAGGGCCCGTCCGGTCTCCGCGCGCATCTTTTCCGCGAGGCCCGGGATCTCGAGGTCGAGCACGTCGCGAAACGCCTCCGGGGTCCGGTCGCGCGGCGAGACGCCGGTTCCTCCCGTCGACAGGATCAGGTCGAAACCGCCGGCGCTCCACCGGCGAATCTTCTCGGCGATCGCCGCCCGGTCGTCCGGAACGACGGCGAGTTCCCCGATCTCCGCCCCGAGCGCCTCCCGGCAGGCGGCGGCGAGGGCCGGGCCGCCCGAATCCTCGCGCTCTCCCGACGCGACGCCGTCGGAAACGGTGAGGACGGCCGCGCGGATCATCGTTTCCGCCGCGGGCTCCGCCCGGCCGCCGACCAGGTCCCGGAGCGCCCGCCGCTCTTCTCGACGAGCGCGATCTCGGCGATGCGGCAGGAGCGGTCGATTCCCTTCACCATGTCGTAGATCGCGAGCGCGGCCGCGGCGACCGCCGTGAGCGCTTCCATCTCCACGCCCGTCCGGGCTTCCGTGGTCGCCCGTACCGAGATCGCGGCGGACCGGCGCTTCGCGTCGAGCGCGATCTCGACCGAGATCCCGTCGAGGGGAACCGGGTGGCAGAGCGGAACGATCTCCGACGTGCGCTTGGCGGCCTGGATCGCGGCGATCCGGGCGACCGCGAGGGCGTCGCCCTTGGCGAGCGCGCCCCGGGCGAGCGCCGCGTAGGCCTCCCTCGACAGGCGCACCTCCCCTCGCGCCGCGGCGACCCGCCGCGTGACCGGTTTCTCCCCGACATCGACCATGCGCGCGTTTCCCCGCGCGTCCACGTGCGTTTGCCGCGCCATCGAGCCGATTCTAAGCGCGTCGGGCGTGAAATAATCCCGGCGTGCGCTCTCCCGCCGAGTTCGGCTTCGTCCGGGTCGCCGCCGCGGTGCCCCTCTGCGCCCCCGCGCGGCCCGACGTGAACGCCGAGAGAATCGCGGCGCTCGCCGCGAAGGCCGAGGAGGACGGCGCCCGGCTCGTCGTCTTTCCCGAGCTCGCCATCTCGGGGTACACCTGCGGGGATCTCTTCCTGCAGAAGCGGCTCGAGGAGGCGGTCCGGAACGCCGCGGGGGAGCTCGCCGGCGCGCTCCCCCGATCCCTCGTCACCGTCGTCGGGGCGCCATGGCGTTACCGGGGGATGCTGTTCAACGCGGCGCTCGTGTACTCGCGGGGAAAGCTCGCCGGAATCGTCCCGAAGACGTTCCTTCCGAACTACAAGGAGTTCTACGAGAAACGGTGGTTCGTGTCGGGCGCCGCGGTCGACGGCGGGGACTGCGACGTCGCCGGCGAAACGGTGCCCTTCGGCCGCGATCTGCTCTTCCGGGCCGCGTGGGAGCGCGAGGTCGTCGTCGGCATCGAGATCTGCGAGGACCTCTGGGTGCCGACCCCGCCGTCGTCGGCGCAGGCGCTCGCCGGCGCGCAGATCCTGCTGAACCTCTCGGCTTCCGACGAGACGATCGGGAAGAGCGACTACCGGCGCACCCATCTCGTCGCGGCGCAGTCCGCCCGCTGTCTCGCGGGGCTCGTGTACGTGTCCTCGGGACCGGGGGAGTCGTCCTCGGACCTGGTGTTCGGAGGCCACGCCCTGATCGCCGAGAACGGCGCGATCCTCGCCGAGGACCGGCGCTTCCAGGAAGGCCCGACGCTCACCGTCACCGACGTCGACGTGGACCGCCTCACCGCCGACCGCGACCGGACCGGCAGCTTCGCCGATGCCGCCGCCGCGAGCTCCGCGCGGTTTCGCACGGTGACCGTCTCCGAGAAGGCGGCGGCCTCCCGCCGATTCACCCGGAGGATCGAACCGGCGCCCTTCGTCCCCGCCGACCCGGCGACGCTCGACGCGCGCTGCGAGGAGGTCGTGCAGATCCAGACCGGCGGGCTCGTCCGGCGGCTGCGGCACCTCTCCCGGCTCCGTCCCGTCGTCGGCCTCTCGGGAGGACTCGATTCGGCGCTCGCGGCGCTCGTCTGCGCGCGGGCGCTCGCGGACATGAACGTCGAGCCGCGGTCGCTCCTGGCGGTCGCGATGCCGGGCCCCGGCACCTCGGACCGGACCCGTGAGAACGCCCGGAAGCTCGCCGGCGCGCTCGGCGCCGAGCTCCGGGAAATCGCGATCGACGACGCCGTCTCGCGGCACCTCCGGGACATCGGCCATTCCGGCGATCCGGACCGGACGTTCGAGAACGCGCAGGCGCGCGAACGGACGCAGATCCTCATGGATCTCGCCAACGCGGAGGCGGGGATCGTGATCGGCACCGCCGACCTCTCCGAGATCGCCCTGGGATGGTCGACGTACGGCGGCGACCACATCTCGATGTACGACGTGAACGCGTCGGTTCCGAAAACGCTCGTCCGGCAGGTGGTCGCCTGGTTCGCCCGGCGCGGCTCCGGGGCGCTCTCGGCCGTGCTGGCCGACATCCTCGAGACTCCCGTCTCCCCCGAGCTCCTTCCCTCCCGGGGCGGGATCATTCACCAGAAGACCGAGGAGATCCTCGGCCCCTTCGAGCTCCACGACTTCTTCCTGTACCATTTCCTGCGAGGCGGCGATCCGCCGAAGAAACTCCTCTTCCTGGCGGGGCGCGCGTTCGACGGGGTCTACCCGGAGGAAGTCCGGATCAAGGCCTTGCGGACGTTCGTGACCCGGTTCTTCGCCAACCAGTACAAGCGAAACGCGATGCCCGACGGGCCCAAGGTCGGCACCGTCGCGCTCTCGCCGCGCGGCGACTGGCGGATGCCGGCCGACGTCTCCGCGGAGAC